>JAABSI010000080.1 GCA_011390455.1 Trueperaceae bacterium | reverse complement strand
CGGCGCCGTCGACCACGCTCGCGGCCGCCCGCCTCGGCGCGGAGCGGGCCGTCGCCGAGCTCGAGCGGGCCGCGCGCGACGCCGCGGCCGCCGCGCGCGCGGCGGCCGCGGCGGGCTTCGACCCGGTCCTCGCCGAGACCGTCCACCGCGACCGGTGGGCGCCGCTGCCCCTCGAGGGGTGGCGGCTGTGGCTGCCGGACGCCGCGCCCGAGCAAGCACCGGCGGTCGTCCGTGCGGAGCTCGACGCCGCGGTCGCCGCCGCCGCCCTCGCCGGCATCCGCGTGGGCGCGGTCCTGGACGACCTCGCGCTCGACCTCGCCTACGCGCTGCCGGACGCGCGCCTGCGCGCGAGCTTCGACCTGGACGCCGGGCGCCCGGGCGCCGCCCTCGACGCCGCCCTCCGACCCGCCGCGCGGCCGAGCTGGAGCGTCGCGGTCGGCGCCACCGTCCGGATCGACGACCGCACCGCCTCGGCGCTCGCGGCGGCGCGCGCCGAGGCCGAGACCGCGCAGGCAGCGCTGGCGGCCGTGCGCGCCGAGGCGCCGTGGGCGCTCGAGGCCGCCCGCCGCGCGGCCCTCGACGCCGAGACCGACGTCGGCTTCGCAGAACGCGCGCTCGACCTGGGCCGGGCGGCCCTGCGCGAAGCGGTCGAACGGCACCGCGCGTCCGTCGCGGACGCCGACGCGGCCGACGTGGCGGCGCGCGACCGCGCCGACGCCGCCCTCGCGCGCGCCGCGCTCGGGTTCGACCGCGAGCGCGACGCCTTCTACCGGGCCTGGAACGCGTACGCGCTGGCGGTGGAGCGCTACTTGGTGGTGGCGGGATCGCCGGGCGGGGTGCTCGCGCCGCCCTGAGGGGCGCCGGGCTTGCCCCCCTTGGTCGGTTCGAGCAGCATGCCTTGCAGCTCGCCGAGCTCCAGCGTCCGGTCGGCCAGATCGATGAGCCCCTGGTGCAGCGAGGCGCGGAAGGCCATGACTTCGACGCGCTTCCCGCGCTCCTGCGCCAGCTCGAGGATGGGCACGAAGTCGCCGTCGCCCGAGGCGAGCACCACCACGTCGAGGTGGTCCCACGCGCGCACCAGGTCGGCGGCGATGCCCATGTCCCAATCGCCCTCGAGCACGGTGCGCCCCTGGGCGTCGGCGCGGTGCACGCGCACCTTCCGGCGCCGCACCCGGTAGCCGAGCGCCGACAAGCGGGTCACGAACCCGAAGGCCGCGGTCTCGCCCTCGCGTTCGACGACGTAGGCCGTCGCCGCGTGCAGCACGCGGCCGCGCGCGGCCACGTCGAGCAGGCGCGCGTAGTCCACGAAGCGGTCGAAGCCGTCGCGCGCGGCGTAGTAGAGGTTCTGGGTGTCGACGAACAGCCCGACGCGCTGCGCGGGGTGCTCCCCCGGCAGCGGAGCCGGACCGGTCACCACGGGCCTCGGGCAGCGCTCGGGCACGCCTTCATGGGCGCCACGATAGCGCACGCATCATCCGGCGTCCGCGGCCAGGGAGCGCGCCATCACCCATTCGTCCTCGAAGCCGCCGTCGGCCGCCACCTGCTCCGCCAACACCCCCTCGACGACGTAGCCCAAGCGCCGGTACAGGGCGATCGCCCCCTGGTTGCGCGCGCGCACGTGCAGCTGCAGCTTGCGCACCCGCGCGCGGCGCGCCCACGCCTCGAGCTCCTGCATCAGCTCGGTCCCCACGCCGTGCCCCCGCCAGCCGTGGGCGACGGCGATCGTCAGCATCGCCACGTGCGCGAGCCGCTTCGAACCGAGCCGGTAGGCCTCGGCCCAGGCGATCGGAGCGCCGGCGGCGACGGCGAAGACCACCACGCCGTCGTCGGGCCCGAGGCCGCGCAGCCGCGCCGCGAGGGTGCCGGCGGACGGCGCGCCGTCGCCGACGAAGGCCCGCCCCTCGGCGTAGATGGTCGCCTGGAGGGCGTGCCACGCCTCCGCGTCGCCGGGCCGCGCCCGGCGCAGGCTCCAACGCGCTCGGGACGGGTCCGACGGCGCGGGCGCGACGGGGACGGGTTCGCTCACGAGCGAAGTATAGCGCCGGCTTCGGTGGGGGCTCGGGGCTGCGCCCCGAGCCCCCACCGAAGCCGGTTGCGCTCCCGGCTTCGCCGGGAGCGCGCCGCCAGCACCGAATCCCGCGTGCCTAGCCGCCACGGCCGCCACCGCGGCCGAACTCCGCGTGCCCGGCCACGACGGGCGCCGAGCCCGCTTGCTACAGTGGCCCCCGCTTGGAGGCAGCCTTGTTGAAGCTCGTCACGGCCGAGTCGGTCACCGAAGGACATCCCGACAAGTTGGCCGATCGCATCTCCGATGGCGTCCTCGACGCCATCCTCGCCCTCGATCCGCTCGCCCGCGTGGCAGCCGAGACGATGGTCACGACCGGCCTGGCGCTCGTCGCGGGCGAGATCACCTGCGTCGCCTACGTCGACCTGCAGCAGATCGTGCGCGAGACCGTCCGCGAGGTGGGCTACACCGACGCCGCCTACGGCATCGACGCGGACCACTCCGCGGTGCTGATCGCGATCAAGGAGCAGTCGCCCGACATCGCCATGGGCGTCGACCGCGCCATGGAGCACGGCTCGGGCGAGGCCGCCGACCGCATCGGCGCCGGCGATCAGGGGCTGATGGTCGGGTACGCCACCGACGAGACGCCCACCCTGATGCCGCTCCCGATCACGCTCGCGCACGCGCTCACCAAGCGCCTCGCGCAGGTGCGTCGCGAAGGGCTGCTCCCCTACCTGCGGCCCGACGGCAAGGCCCAGGTGACGATCGCGTACGACGGCGACATCCCGGTGCGGATCGACGCGGTGGTGGTCTCCGCGCAGCACCACCCCGAGGTCGAGCTCGAACGGCTGCGTCAGGACCTGCGCCACTTCGTCGTCGCGCCGGTGCTCCCCGAGGTCCTGATCGACGAGGACACGCGCTTCTACCTCAACCCCACCGGCCGCTTCGTCCAGGGGGGCCCGCAGGCGGACGTGGGCCTCACCGGCCGCAAGATCATCGTCGACACCTACGGCGGGGCCGCCCCGCACGGCGGTGGCGCGTTCTCCGGCAAGGACCCGACCAAGGTCGACCGCAGCGCCAGCTACTTCGCGCGCTTCATGGCCAAGCACGTCGTGGCCGCGGGGCTCGCCAAGCGCTGCCAGGTGCAGCTCGCCTACGCGATCGGCGTCGCGCGCCCGGTGGGCACGTACGTCGACACCTTCGGCACCGGCGTCCTCGAGGACCGGGTGCTCGAGCGCGCCCTGGCCAAGACCTTCGACGCCCGGCCGGCCGCGATCATCGAGCACCTCGACCTGCGCCGCCCCATCTACCGGGCGACCTCGGCGTACGGCCATTTCGGGCGCGAGGAGTTCGCCTGGGAAGCGGTCCCGCACGTCGAAGCGCTCCGGCGGGCCGCCGGGGTCTGATACAACAGCGTTCATGGCACGCATCGTGTTGGGCCACCGCGACGGTCCCCTCGCCGCTCGTCAAGCGCGCACCGTCCTCACCGAACTCTCCGCCGAATGGCCGGACGTCCAGATCGTCCTCCGGACGATCCCCTCGAAGGCCGGGGCGGATCCGCTGCTGGACGCGCTCGCGGGCGGCAGCATCGGGATGGCGCTCGTGGCCCTCGACGCGCTGGCGCCCGTCCTCCCGGAGGGGCTGACGCTCGCCGCGGTCGGCCGTCGGCTCGAACCGCGCAGCGCCCTGGTGGCGCGCGGGACCGGCTCGCTGGCGGCGCTCCCCGAGGGGGCCACCATCGGCGTGCGCGACGCGCGCGACCTGGCCTTCCTCGCGGCCGCGCTGCCGCATGCCCGCGGCGCCGTGGTCGAAGGCACCGTGGACCATGAACTGGCGCAGCTGGTGGCCGGCGAGCGCGACGCGCTGCTGCTGCCCGCCGCCCTGCTGATCGAGCTCGACCGCCGCGCCCGGATCGACGCGCTGCTCGACCCGGAGGCCTTCGCGCCGGCCCCCGGCCAAGGGGCGGTCGGGATGGTGGTGCGCGCGGACGACGACGCGGCCGCCGAGCTCGCCTACACCCTGCAGCACCGGCCGAGCTTCGAGCGCGCGCGCGCCGAGCGCGCCTTCGCGGCCGGCGTCGGCGACCGCCCGATCGGCGCCCTCGCCAGCATCGACGACGAGGGCGACCTCACCCTGTTCGGGGCCGTGGCGGCCGGCGGCACGACGCTGCAGGCGACCACGACCGGCGACGCGAAGGACGCCGCGGAGGTCGGCACCGAGCTCGCGAAGGACATGCTGGAGCAGCTCGCGGCGCTCGGGGCCTGACCCGCTGGTTCAGCCGGCGTTGGCCGTGGTCTCGGCGTTCGCCTCGGCGAGCACCTTGTCGACCAGGTGCGCCGGCACCGGCTCGTAGCGCTCGAGCTTGAGCGAGAAGGCGCCGCGGCCACCGGTCATCGAGCGCAGGTCGGCCGAGTAGGCGCGCACCTCGCTCATGGGCACGTGGGCGCTGATCACGCTCACCGATCCCTCGGAGTCCATGCCCAGCACCCGGCCGCGCCGGCCGTTGAGGTCGCTGATCACGTCGCCGGTGAAGCGGTCGGGCACGCGCACCTTGACGAGCGCCAGCGGTTCGAGCAGCACCGGCTTGGCGGCGGAGCAGGCCTCCTTGAAGGCCTCGGCCGCGGCGGCCTGGAACGCGATGTCCTTGCTGTCCACCGGGTGGTCCTTGCCGTCGTAGACCTCGGCGCGCACGTCGACCATCGGGAAGCCCAACGGGCCCTTCGCGAGGCCGGCGCGCACCCCCTTCTCGCAGGAGCTCTGGAACTGCGTCGGGATGGTGCCGCCGACGACCTTCCAGTCGAACTCGAACTCGCTGCCGCGCGGGAGCGGCGCGACGCGCAGCGCCACCTCGGCGAACTGACCCGAGCCGCCGCTCTGCTTCTTGTGGCGGTAGCGGGCGTCGCCGGGGCCGGCGATCGTCTCGCGGTAGCTGACCTTGGGGGTGCGGGTGTCGACGTGCACCCCGTAGCGCTCGGCCAGCTCGGCCACCGCCACCTCGAGGTGGACGTGCCCCATGCCCCACAGCACCGTCTCGCGGGTGTCGGGGTCGCGCACGAGCTGCAGCGTGGGGTCCGCGTCGAGCAGCTTGGCGAGGCCGTCGGAGAGCTTGTCGTCGTCGGCGCGGCTCCTGGGGCTGAGCGCCAGCGCCATCACCGGGCTGGGGATGCGGATGGGCGCGAGCACCACGTCGACGCCGGGGGCGGCGAGCGTGTCGGCGGTCCGGACGGCCTCGGCCTTGGTGACCGCGCCGATCATCCCGGCCTCGAGCTCGGGGACCTCCTCGAGCTTGGTCCCCGCGGGCACGTACAGGTGGGCGGTGCGCACGTCGACGTCCTGGGTGGTGTCGCGCAACGGCTGGCCGGCCTTGAGGCTGCCCGAGAGCACGCGCATCATCGAGACCTTCCCCAGGTAGGGGTCGACGACGGTCTTGAAGACCCGGGCGGTGAACGGCCCGGAGAGCCCGAGCTGCGGCATCGTGCCGCTCGCGACCCGCAGCGGCAGGTGGTGCTCGACGTCGCGCACGCCCTGCGCCAGGAAGTCGAGCAGCAGCGTGATGCCCATCGCCTCGGTCGCGGACCCGCACAGCACCGGCTGCAGCAGGTTGGCGCGCACGGCGCGGAAGAACGCCGCCTTCACCGTCAGGGGGTCGAGGTCCTGGTCCTCGAGGTACTGCATCATCAGGTCGTCGTCGGTCTCGACGATCGACTCGACCAGGCGATCGCGGTAGCTCTGGGCGACGCCCGCCACCTCGTCGGGGATGGGGCCGCTGGTGCGCTCGCCGCCGACCCAGGTGTAGGCGACCATGTCGAGCAGGTCGACGATCCCGCGGAAGTCCTCCGCCTGGCCGATGGGCACCTGCACGGCGGCGAGGTTGCCCGGCAGGCTCGACTCGAGCGCCGCCATGGTGCGGAAGAAGTCGGCGTTCTCGCGGTCCATCTTGTTGACGTAGACGATGGTGTTGAGCTCGCGCTCGGTGGCGCTCGTCCAGACGCGCTCGGTGCCCACCGCCACGCCGGACACGGCGGACACGACGACCAGCGCGCCGTCGGCCGCCGCCATCGCGCCGCGGATGTCGCCGACGAAATCGGCGTACCCAGGGGCGTCGATCACGTTGAAGCGGTGGTCGCCCCAAGCGATGGGGTGCACCGTCGAGTGGATCGAGACCTTGCGCCGCTTCTCCTCGGGGGTCACGTCGGACGCGGTGTTGGCGTCCTCGATGCGCCCCATCTTGGGGATCGAGCCGGCGCGGAACAGCATGGCCTCGAGCAGCGAGGTCTTCCCGGCGCCGCTGTGCGAGAGGAGGGCGACGTTGCGGATCTGGGCCATGCGGCGGGCTCCCTGATGGGGTGTCCCCGCCGGGGTGCGGACGGGGTCGAGGGGCGGCGTGAACGAACGCGAAGCCCGTGGGCGAGGGGCCGGACGGGTTTTGGCGAGTCTACCACGGGGTCCGGACGCGTCCGGGACGCGGGTCCCCGCATGCGGCGGCGGCCGCGCCGGCGAGCCAGGTGCGCATCGCCTCGCCGCTCGCCGGGAAAGCCCCGCCGCCGCCGCGCGCTAACGTGGGCGGCATGCCCGCCGAACGCGAACTCAAGTTCTCGCTCGTCGATCCCCCGCCCCCCGAGGCCGAACTGGCGGCCGTGGCGGCGCCCGGCCCGTACGCCTTCGTGCCGCAGGGGACCGCCGAGCACCTCGACCGCTATTACGACGACGACGCCGGGACGCTGGCGCGCGCCGGGGTCGCGCTGCGGCGCCGCGAAGCGGCGGACGGCGCGCTGGCGGCGCTGAAGACCCTCGGGACGGTCGTCGGCGCGCTGCACGTGCGCGAGGAGGTCGAGGCCCCCATGGTGGGCGAGGACTGGCCGATGCCGGTGGCGCGGCGGCTGGCGGAGCACGTCGCTCTGTGGCAGCTGCGGCCGCGCGTCGAGGTCGCCACCGAGCGCACGACCTACCGGGTGGTGTTCGAGGGCCGCCCCGTGGCGCTGCTCGCCTTCGACGAGGTCCGTGCGCGCCTGCCGGGCGGCGAGCGCGAGGCGCTCTTCGCCGAGGCCGAGCTCGAGGCGCTGGGCGACGTCGACGAGGCCGTGCTCGTCGGCGCCGCCGAGGTGGTCGAGCGGCTCGTGCGGCTCACCCCCTCGGCGGTGACCAAGCTCCAGCGGGCCGAAGCGCTCCTGGCGCTGGGGGCGGCCTTCTGAGCCGGGTCGCGCGCACCTTCGTCCTGGTGCGGCACGCCACGGCGGCCGAGCGGGCGCCCGACGGCGGTCCCGACGCCGACCGGCCGTTGGTCGCCAAGGGTGAGGCGCAGGCGCGGCGCCTCGCCCAAGCCCTCGACGGCTGGGGCCTGCGCCCCGACCGGGTGCTTTGCAGCCCCTGGCTCCGCGCCGCCGAGACCGCCGAGCTGCTGCGCGGCGAGCCCTCGGCCGCCCTCACCCTCGTGCGCGCGCTCGCCGCACCGGGCGCCGCCGACCAGTCCGCCGCGATCGCCGCCGCCCTCGCGCCGACCGATCGCGTGGTCGTGGTGGTGGGCCACGAGCCCTGGACGAGCGAGCTCGCCGCCTGGTGGCTCACCGGTCGGGACGACGGCCTTCGGATCGCCTACCGCAAGGCGGCCGCGATGGTGGCCAGCGGGGCGCCGGGGCCCGGCGGGCTCGTGCTCGAGGCCTTCGTGCCGGCGCGGCTGCTGCGGTAACGCCGCTGCGGCAGCAGCGCCCGCTGCGGCAGCAGCGGCGCTACGCTTCCCAGGGGTTGCGGACGGGAACCCCCAACCCTTCGACGTCGGTGACGTTGCGCGAGACGAGCGTCAGGCGGTGGCATCGCGCGGTCGCGACCAGCAAGCCATAGGTCGATGGCACGACCCGCCCGACCCGCGCCGCCTCGCCGGCGAGGCGCCCCCAGGTGGTCGCCACGTCGTCGTCGACGGGGAGCGTGCGCCCCGCGAAGCGCGGGCGCAGCGCGTCCTCGAACCAGGCCTCGAGGCGGCGGCGCGCGACCGCGTCGCGCAGGCGCGCGATGCCGCGCTCGATCTCGCCCAGCGTGAGCACGCTGATCGACAGGTCGCCCTCGGGCACCGCGTCCAACCAGCGCGCGACCGCCGGGTCGGGCGCGCGCTTGCGCGCTTCGGAGAGCACCATCGTGTCGAGGAGGAACCTCACGCGCCGGCGTCCTCGCCCAGGTCTTCCGCGCCCAGATCGACGTCGCGGTCCCCTTCCGGCGCGCGCTCCAGATCGAGCTCGACGTCCGCCCACGGCGAGTCCTGCAGGAAGGCGCGCAACCCGCCACCGCCGGGCCGCGTCAGCCGCCGGTACGCCTCGGGCGAGAGCACCACCGCGCGCTCCTCACCGCGCACCGCGATGACCTGCGGCGCGTCCTGCGCCTCGCGCACCAGTTGGCTCAAGCGGTTCTTGGCGTCGTGCAGCGACCAGGGCATGGGCACCTCCGGAACGTCAATCTAGCTCATCTAGCCATCTCGCGACGGCCCCACGAACACGCGCCGCGGACCCGAAGGCCCACGGCGCGTGCGCGGCGGCGTGCGCCGCGTCAGACGAAGAACTGCAGCAGCTGGTGCTGGAAGAACATCACCACCACGCCGAACACGGTGTGGCCGATCAAGAAGCTGCGCACCAGACCGAAGGGGTCGCGCATCTCCTCGATCGGGTGGAAGTCGGTGACCACGAACGTCGCGAGCAGCGAGGCGAACATGCCGTGGCCGAAGCCGCCGACCAACCCGAGGATCGGGTAGAACAGGTCGATCTGGGTCGGGAAGTCGGGCAGGATCACGTAGTCGGCGCCCTCGAAGGTGCCCGTCACGAACATGAGCGCCACCCAGCCGTAGACGACCGCGAAGGCGATGCCGCCGGCCGTCAGGAACAGCGCGCCGAGCGCGCGCGAGCGGGCGTCGACCGACCGGGTGAAGATGGCGCCGAGCGCGCCGAGGGTGTCGTAGGGCTTGCCGCCCCAGATCAGGGGCAGCTGCAGGATGGCGACCATCAGGGCCGTGCCGAGGAGGCCGGTGAGGACCGAGGTCAGCGTCAGCGCGAGGATCATCGGACCCCTCCCCTCACCACAGCCGGAAGCCCGGGATGGGCACCTGGTTGGCGAGCATGGTGATCAGCGACGGGCCGTAGGCGATGAGCACCAGGAAGATCGCCAGCCCCATCCAGACGTTCAGCTGGTCCATGAACTTGATCAGGCCCTCGCTCTTGAGGCTGCGGGAGGACGACCAGGGGATCGCCGGCACGTCGGCGTCCTTGAGGGTCTTCTTGGAGAAGAGCGTCCCGAACAGGACCGTGAAGTAGAAGATGATCGCGAAGGTGAGCACCACCCCGGAGACCGCCGTGACCGCCATCGGCACCGCCGCGTTGGCGTACGCCTGCGCGAGCGCCTCGGGCAGGTTGCTGATGTACGCGCGCCGCGGCACGGCCAGCAGGCCCTGCCAGTGCATGCCGAGCGCGAAGATCATCATCCCGACGAACCAGGTCCACGAGGCCCAGAGCGCCATCCGCGGGCGGTAGAGCGGCTTCTTGGTCAGGTGCGGGATCAGCCAGAAGGTGATGCCGAAGAAGGTCAGCGTGACCGCGGTGCCCACCGTCAGGTGGAAGTGCCCGGGGATCCAGGCGGTGTTGTGCACGAGCATGTTGAGGTTGAAGCTGGCGTTCACGATCCCGCCCGCGCCCCCGAAGATGAAGGCGAACATCGCCAGGATCTGGGCGGTGAAGGCGGCGTTGTTCCACGGGAGCTTGCCGATCCAGCCGAGGATGCCCTTGCCGCCGCGGCGTCGGCCGCCGACCTCGAGCGAGGCGGCGACGGTGAACGCGGTGAGCATGCTGGGGATGCCGACGAACATCGTCAGCAAGCTGTGCACCATCTTCCAACCGGCCGGGATGCCCGGGTCCGTGAACTGGTGGTGGAAGCCCACCGGCACGCTGAAGAGCAGGAACATCAGGAAGGCGAGGCGCGCGAGCGGATCCGAGACCAGCTCGCCGCCGGCCTGTTTGGGCACCAGCGCGTACCAGCTCACGTACGCCGGCAGCAGCCAGAAGTAGACGATCGGGTGCCCCGTGTACCAGAACAGGGTGCGCGCCAGGAGCGGGTCGACGCCCTCGCGCCAACCGAACGACCAGGGGATCAGGAAGACCACGACCGAGAAGACGAGGCCGACCGAGGCGAGCATCCACATCATCCAAGTGATGGTGCTCATGTAGGTCACGATCGGCGTGGCCTTGTCGGGGTTGGCCTTGCGCCAGACGTGGCGCATCCGGATGACCTCGGCGCCCACCATCAGGCTCGAGACCACGACGAGCGCCAGACCCGTGTAGAAGCTCCAGTGCCCGAAGAGCGGCGGGTAGAAGGTGTAGAGCACGTTGCTCGTGTTGCTGAGGATGCCGGCGCCGGCGATGACCAGGCCGGCGACCCCGATCCCGAACGAGCCCCACATCCAGGTCATGGCCGGCTTGGCCCCGAGTTCGCGCACGGGGAGGTAGAAGAGCAGGCCGGCGTTGAAGAAGGTCGTGAAGACGAGCGCGTTCAGGACGCCGTGGAGCGTCAGCCCCTGGTAATAGGACTGCAGGAAGGGCAGCAGACCGTACAGGTCGATGCCGCCGTAGTTGAAGGCCTGGAAGGGGCCGAGCGCCGAGCCGACCAGGAGGGCGGCGAGGCCCGTCAACAGGTAGGCGAGCGAGACCCGCTTGGCGGGGGCGAAGTCGTCGACGGCGACGACGCGCGCGCCGGTAGCGGTGGTCACGGCCATGCAGGGCCTCCCGTGGCGAACTGGAACGCGATCTGGAACGAGGAGCGGGCGGTCGCGCTCACGGGCCGACCACCTGTTGGCGCAGCGTCAGGACGTCGCCGGCGGCGAGGCCCTTGCCGCGCTCGGCCTCGACCTCCTCGACCGTGAACTCGGGGTCCTCGCTGCCGTCCAGGGTGACGATGTGGTCGAGCACCGACGCGATCGCGTCGTCGCCCAGCTGGCCCCACGCGGGCATGACGCCCGAGTAGGTCGTCCCGTCGATCACGATGGCGCCCTGCAAGCCGTAGAGCAGCGCGTCGATCAGGTACGCGCGGCCGCCGTCCAGCGCGGCCAGGTCGGCGGCGTGGCCGGCGAGCGGCGGGAAGACGCCGGCCACGCCCTCGCCGTTCGCGCCGTGGCACGACGCGCAGTTGCTCGCGTAGACCGCCGCGCCGTCGGCCGGACCCGTCTGGACGGGCGCTTCGGCGACGAGCTGCGAGGCGGGCACGACCTCGATCCAGCCGATCATGTTCTGGTGCCCGATGCCGCAGTACTCGTTGCAGGTGACCCGGTAGCGGCCCGGTCGGCTGAACGTGGTGCGCAAGCGCGACACCTCGCCCGGGATGACCTCGACGTTCAGGTTCGTGTTCTCGACCTGCCAGCCGTGGATCACGTCGCGCGCGGTCAGGTAGAAGGTGATCTCGGCGTCCACCGGCACCCGGACGGTCTCGGGCTGCCACACGAAGGCTTGGCCGACGATGCTCACGTCGTACTGGTTGGGGCCGGTGGCGCGGACGCCGGGCTCGGTGAAGATCGACTGGGCGAGCAGCTGCTCGGGCGTACCGCGGGCCGCCGACTGGGCGATGTGGGCCCCCTCGGTCGCCAACGAGTAGGCGATGAAGAAGACGAAGGTCAGCGTCATCAGGGCTGAGCCCGCGATCCAGCGGCGCTCCCACTTGGCGATCTGATCGTGGTGCTTCTCGTCCACGGCGTCAGTTCCTCACGACGTTCAGCGCGTACATACCGAACCAGGACACGAGGATCGCCACGACGAGGAACGCCGTGATCGCGAGCGCCCCCGAGGGGCGCTGCTCGGCCTCGGAGGTCGGCGGCGCATGCTGCGCCTCCTCGGCCTCGGCGGTCGGGGGGTGCCGGTCGTGCGCCGGCGGTTCGGCGGTGCGATCATCCACGTGGTGCCTCCTACGCGCGACGCGCCGGCTCGCTCCGGATGGGCGGCGCCAGCGGTCTGGTCCGTGAGCCTACGGACACGGCCGCAGACCGTGCTGCCGCACATCCTAATCATGTCGACGGTGCGGTACACCAGGTTCATGGAGAAGGACCGACTCATCATCGCCGGCGCGGGCGGCGTCATCGGCGCCCGAGCGATCGAGGCGCTGCGTCCGCGCGGGCCGGTGACGGTGCTCACGCGCCGCGAGGGCGGCGACTGGCCATCCGGCGTGACCCCGGTCGTCTGGAACCCGACCGCCGCCCGCGAGGGCGACGCGGCCGAGCTCCAGCGCCTTGCCGAGGTGCTCGACGGCGCCGAAGCGCTGCTCAACCTCGCCGGCTCCTCGATCGCGGCGGGCCGGCTCGATGCCGCGCATCGTGCGCGCGTCGAGGGGAGCCGGGTCGACGCGACGACGACGCTCGTCGAGGCCGCGGCCCGCGCCGATACCGCACCCCGGGTGTGGCTCCAGGGCTCGGGCGTGGGGCTCTACGGCGACCGCGGCGACGAGGTGCTCACCGAGGCCTCGGCCCCCGGCGACCCGAGCTTCGCGCTCGTGCCGATGGCCGAGAAGTGGGAGGCCGCCGCCGACCCCGCCGCCGAGCGCTCGCGGCTGGTCGTCGTGCGCTTCGGGGTGGTGTTCGACCGCGAGGCCGAGGCGTGGCAGAAGCTGCTGCTGCCGGTGAAGCTGTTCGCGGGCGGTCCGCTCGGCTCCGGACGCCAGTGGATGCCGTGGGTCTCGGGGCGCGACGTCGGCCGCGCCTTCGCCTGGCTGCTCGACCACGACGTGTCCGGGGCCGTGAACCTCACCGCCCCCGAGCCCGCGCGTCAGATCGAGGTCACGCGCGCGGCCGCGAAGGCGCTCGGGCGGCCCGTGTGGCTGCCGGCCCCCGCCTTCGCGCTGCGGATCGTCCTCGGCGGGGTCGCCGACGCGCTCTTGCTCGCCTCCCAGCGGGTGGTGCCGGCGCGGCTGCTCGAGGCGGGCTTCACCTTCGAGGACCCCACCATCGACGCCGCGATGCCCCACCTGACCTGAGCCGGCGCGATCGCGCCGGCTACGGCGCGGAGGGTTACGGCGCGGAGGGTCCCAGCGGCCGCGACCCGTAGGGCGCCTCGAGCCGCGCGACCTCGTCGTCGCTCAGCTCGATGGAGAGCGAGGCGATCGCGTCGCCCAGGTGGTGCGGCTTGGTCGCGCCCACGATCGGCGCCGTGACCCCGGGCCGCGAGGCCACCCAGGCCAGCGCGACCTGGGCGGGCGCCACGCCGCGCGCCTCGGCGACGTCGCACACCGCGTTCACGACCGCGTCGCGCCAGGGCACGGCGTAGAGCTGGTCGGCGATCGGCTCGTCGGACCCGCGCGCGGTCGACTTCAGCGCCTCGGGGCGGCGGGTGAGGAACCCCCGCGCCAGCGGGCTCCAGGGGATCGCGGCCAGCCCGGCGTCGCGCACGAGCGGCATCATCTCGCGCTCGGTCTCGCGGTCGAGCAGGTTGTAGTGGTCCTGCATGCTGACGAAGCCGTGCCAGCCGCGGCGCT
>JAABSI010000079.1:12053-13508 GCA_011390455.1 Trueperaceae bacterium | reverse complement strand
AGGCCGGTGCCGAGCAGCTGGCTCGACTGGACGCCCTGCAGGTTCGCGCGCACGCCGATCTCGGCGAAGTCGTTCTGCAGGATCGTGGCGATGTCGGTCCAGGTGGCCGAGTCGTTGCCGTAGGTCAGGGTGAACTCGAGCTCGCGGTCGGCCGTCAGGTTGCGGACGCCGTCGCCGTCGCTGTCGACGTAGCCGAGGGCGTCGAGCGCCGCGGCGGCCGCTTCGAGGTCGTACATCCGCATCAGGTCGGTGGTGTCCTCGTAGAAGGCGCCGTTGGCTGGGGCGGTCGGGGTGCCCGGGATCTCGGCGAGGCCGTTGTAGACGTCCTCGATCACGCGCATGCGGTCGACGGCGTACTCCATCGCCTGACGGAAGGCGACGTCGGAGAAGGCGCGCTGCAGATCGGGATCGGCGGCGTCGAAGTTGAACGCCAGGTGGGGAGGGGAGCCGAACAGCGCGGGCGACTGCACGACGGCGAAGTCCGCGCCGGCGAGTTCGCGGCTCTTGAAGTCCGGGAACTGAGCGCCCGAGATGTTGAGCTGGTCGAGGTTGCCGGCCAGGAACTGGGCGATCTGCGCGTCGGTGCCGGGCACGATCAGGTAGGTGAGGGCGTCGAGGTAGGGGAGCGCGGTGCCGGCCTCGTCGACCTTCCAGTAGTTCTCGTTCTTGGTGAGCCGCACGACCTGGCCGGGGACGTACTCGGCGAGCCGGAACGGGCCGGTCCCGACGACTTCGCCGGGGGCCACGTCGGTCGGCCAGGCTTCGTTGATGTCGGCCGGCTCGGCGCCGCCCTCGACGCTGAACGGGAGCAGCTTGTGCTTGGGCATGATGAAGAAGCGCTGCTGGAGCAGGAAGGCCGCGGACGGGGCCGGCAGCGTCATGCGCACGGTCAGAGGGTCGATGGCCTCGAACGTGACGCGGCGCGCCTCGCCGTCGACCGTGAACTGGAAGTTCGCGGCGTCGCCTGCGCGCGCCTCGGGGTTCGTGATGATCTGCTCGTAGGTGAAGACCACGTCCTCGGCGGTGAACGGCGCGCCGTCGTGCCAGGTCACACCTTCGCGCAGGTTGAAGGTGTAGACCGTGCCGTCCTCGGAGACGTCCCACGACTCGGCGAGGCCGGGCACCAGCTCGTAGTTCTCGAGGTCGAACTCGACCAACGAGTCGAACATCTGCTGGGTGAGCGTCTGGCTGACGTTGCTGATCTCGCCGTAGTAGAAGAACCGAGGCGGGCTGTCGCCCAGGGCCAGGGTCACGGTGCCGCCGGGGGTGCCGGGCACCATGCCGAGGTCGGGGTACCCCACCGTGCGCGGCTGCGCGAAGGCGAGGGTGCTCAGCGCCAGGGTGGCGGCGAGGAGCATGGCGAGCGTCGGACGTCGGAACATGCGGTACCTCCTGAAACGACTAGGTTGCTCGTTCAGGATAGTCCACTTCGAGACCACCGTCCACCGCGTCCGT
>JAABSI010000079.1:5164-11900 GCA_011390455.1 Trueperaceae bacterium | reverse complement strand
GCGACCGCGTCCGCGGTCCTGCCGAGGAGCCCGATGCCCACGACGCCACCCGTCGACCCCACCGACCGCGCGCTGCTGCCGTGGTTGCGGGTCGACAAGCGTCTTCCGACCCCCGCGTACCTCCAGGTGCGCGATCAGATCGCGACGGCGATCGCGCGGGGTGCCTTGCCCTCCGGGCACGCGCTCCCCAGCGAGCGCGACCTCGCCGCCGACCTCGGGTTGTCGCGCATGACCGTGCGGCGGGCGTTCCGCGAGCTGGAGCACGACGAGCTCGTCGAACCGCGCCACGGCTCGGGCACCTACGTCCGCGCGCGCCGGCTCGAGCAGACGATCGACCGCGTGATCGGCTTCACGGACGAGGCGCGCCACCTGGGGTTCCGCCCCGGCTCGCGGCTGCTCGAGATCGGTCTGGTGCCCGCCGACGCGGAACTGGCCGACGCGCTCCGCTGCCGCGTCGACGACCAGGTCCTGCGGGTCGTCCGCCTGCGCACCGCCGACGATGCGCCGCTCTCGCTGCAGTACGCCCACCTGCGGCCGTCGCTCGGCGCCTTGACCGCCGACGAGCTCGAGCGCCACGGGAGCCTGTACCGCGCGCTGGAGCTCCGCTTCGGGGTGGTGCCGCAGCGAGCCCGCCAAACGATCGGCGCGCGCCTGCCGACGCGCCGCGAGCGCGTCCTGCTCGAGATCGGGCCGCACGACCCGGTGCTCGCGCTGGAGCGCACGACCTTCGATCCCGAGGACCTGCCGTTCGAGTACGTGCGCTCGGCGTACCGCACCGACCGCTACCGGGTGGCGCTCGACCTGCGCGCGCCCGAACGCGGATGAGCGCGATCGAGCGCGCCGGTGGCGCGGCCGGCGACGGCGACCTGGTGGTGCGCCCGCTCGACCCGGCGCGCCACCTCGAGGCCGCCGCCGTGTGGGACGCCACCTTCGCCGACACGCATCCGCTGGCGCGGCGCGCCTGGGACGCCTGGTGGGGTTCGCCGGACGCCAACGCCGAGCTCGCCTGGGCCGCCGAACGCGGCGGCGAACTCGTCGGCTTCGCGCTGGCGCGCGCCCCGCGGCGTCCGTGGGCGCCGGCCGACGTGGGCCACGTCGCGCTCCTCGCCGTGCATCCCGACGCCCAGCGCGCCGGCGTGGGTGGCGCCCTCTGGGAGGCGGCGCTCGCGGCGCTGCGCGCCCGGGGCCGCACCCGCGTCCGCTTGGGCGCCGATCCCGAGCGGCTGCTCCCCGGGGTTCCGGTCGCCGCGCCGCCGGCGACCTGGCGCTTCTTGCGCGCCCGCGGCGCCGTGCCCGGCGCCTTCGAGGCCGACCTGCTGCTCGACCTGCGCCCGCCCGTACCCGGCCCTGGGCTGCCGGCCGGCGCCGAGGTGGTCGCGGACGCCCCCGACGAGGCCGCCGCGTTCGTCGCGCGGGCCTTCCCGGGGCGCTGGGCGGACGAGGTGGCGCGCTTCGCCGGCGCCGGCACCACCGTGCTGGCGCTGCGCCTCGGCGGCCGGACCGTCGGCTTCTGCGTCGCGGCGCGCCCGGAGGACGCCCTGCAGGGCGGCGGCCTCGCCTGGACCGCCGGGCTCCGCGGTCGCGTGGTGGGCCTCGGCCCGTTGGGGCTCGAGGAGGCGGCGCGCGGCGGCGGCCTCGGCCTCGCGCTCGTCGCCGAGGCGGCGCGCTGGCAGCGCGCGCAGGGCGCCGACGCCGCGGTGATCGACTGGACCGACCTGACCCGCTTCTACGGGCGCCTCGGCGCCTTCGTATGGCGCGCCTACCAGCGCGCGGAGGTGCCCGCGTGACCCACGACGACCCTCGCCTCGAGCGTGCCGAGGCCCCCGCCACCGAGCGCGTCGACCCCGCCTTCGCCGACCTGGACGCCTGGCCGCTCGAACGCAGCCTCGCGGCGCTGGCCGACGGCCAGGCGCGCGCGATCGCCGCCGTGCAGCGCGCGTTGCCGCAGCTCGAGGCGGCGGCGGCGGGCGTCGAGGCGCGGCTCGCCGCCGGCGGCCGCCTCGTGTACGCCGGCGCCGGCACCTCGGGTCGGCTCGCGGTGCAGGACGCCGCCGAGCTGCCGCCCACCTTCGGCTTCGAGCGCACGGTGGTGCTGATGGCGGGGGGCGCCGAGGCCGGCGCCAGCGCGCGTGAGGGTGCGGAGGACGACGAGGGCGACGCCCTGGCGCACGTGGCCGCCGCCGCGGTGGGGCCGGCCGACGCCTTCGTCGGCATCGCCGCCAGCGGCCGCACCCCCTTCACGGTGGCGGCGCTGCGCGCGGCGCGCGCGGCCGGCGCCTTCACGGTCGGCATCGCCAACGTCGAGGGCACGCCCCTATTGGAGGCCGCCGAGGCCCCCGTCTGGCTCGACACCGGCCCCGAGGTGCTCGCCGGCTCCACCCGCCTCGCCGCCGGCACCGCCCAGAAGGCCGCGCTCAACCTGATCTCCACCGCCGCGCTCGTGCGCTTGGGCGGCGCGTACGGCAACCAGATGGTGGGCATGCGCGCGCTCAACGCCAAGCTGCGGCGGCGCGCCGCGGCGATGGTGGCGCGCGCGGCCGGGGTGGACGAGGCGCGCGCCGCGGACGCGCTCGCGGTCGCCGACGGTGAGATCCGCGTCGCGATCGTGGTCGCGAAGGCGGGCGTGGACGCCGACCGGGCGCGCGAGGCGCTCGACGCGCACGGGCAGCGGGTGCGGGCGGCGCTGGGCCACCTGGGCGTGGGGTCCGGCTAAGGGCGCCCGCGGCGCGTGGTCGCCCGTTCGGCCAGCACGCGGGCCAGTTCGTCCAGGTCGACGCGCGACGCGAAGCGGGTCCTGAGCGCCCAGGGCTCGAGCGCGCGGCGGATCGCCTGCGGGCTGGCGTCGGCGGGCGGGCGGGCGCGCTTCAGGTAGGCCGCGGCGCGCTCCAACGCCAGGTCGAACAGCGGGTCGTGGGGCGGGCGCTCGGCCACCGGGCTCAGCCGCCGTTCGCCTCGCCGCGCCCGCGCGCCTCGTAGCCGGCGGCGCGCAGCGCCTCGGCGCCGCGGGTGCGCTCGTCGACCGTCTCGAAGGCGAGCCGGATCGCGCCGCCGCTCTCGCGGATCCCGAGCACCTCGATGTCCTTGACGTTGACGTCGGCGTCGCCGAGCGCCCTGGTGATGCGCGCGAGCTCGCCCGGGCGGTCGGGGACCGCGATCACGAACTCGAACCGGGCCGGCATCAGGGTGCGCCGCACCACCGGCAGCGCGTCGCGCGTGCGCTTGGCGTCCTCGGCGGCGTCCAGGAGCGCCTCCGGGTCGTCCAGCCGGTCGGCCAGTGCGGTGAGCGCGCGGCCGAAGCGCGCGACGGCGTCCCGGACCGCGGCCCGGTTGGCGACGACCATGTCGCGGCTCATCCGCGGGCTGCCCGAGGCGACCCGGGTGAGGTCGCGGAAGCCGCCGGCGGCGAGCAGCATCAAGAGCTCGCGCTCGTCGGCCTCGGCGACCAGCTGCGTCAGCGCCACCGACGCCAGGTAGGGGACGTGGCTGACGGTCGCGACCAGCCGGTCGTGCAGGTCGGGCGCGACCTCGATCGGGAGCGCGCCGAGCGCGCGCACGAGCTCCGTCACCACGGTCAGGGCAGTCGGATCGGTGCCGTCGGTGGGGGTGAGCACCCACACCGCGTTCTCGAGCAGCGAGGGGTCGGCGTTCAGGACGCCCACGCGCTCCGAGCCCGCCATCGGGTGGCCGCCGACGAAGCGGAGCCGCGGGGTCAGCGCCGCGACCACGTCGGCCTTGGCGCTGCCGACGTCGGTGACGATCGCGCCCGCGCGCAGGAAGGGGGCGACCTCGGCCGCGAGCCGCTCGAGCGTGCGCGCGGGGGTGGCGAGCACGACCAGGTCGGCCTCGCGGAGCCAAGGGCCGGCCTCGAGCCGCGCCTCGTCGATCACGCCGAGCCCGCGCGCGGCCTCGAGCACCGCCGGGTCGCGGTCGAGACCGATCACGCGCCGCGCCAGGAAGCGCTGCTGCAACCCCAACCCCACCGAGCCGCCGATCAGCCCGACGCCGGCCAGCACGACCGTTCCGACCAGGGGCGCGGGGCGCGCGGTGGGGTCGGGGGCGGTCACCGGCCGGTCCTCAGAGCGCCTTGCCGACGGCCGCGACGACGCCGCGCAACTGCGTCATCAGCGCCGCGAACTCGCCGTCGTCGAGCTGCTGCGCGGCGTCCGACTTGGCGTCCTCCGGCTTGGCGTGCACCTCGACGATGACGCCGTCGGCGCCCGCTGCGGCGGCGGCCAGCGTCAGCGCCGGCACCAGCGGGCGGCGCCCGGCGGCGTGGCTCGGGTCGACCCACACCGGCAGGTGCGTCAGCTCCTTGAGGACCGGCACCGCCGAGATGTCGAGGGTGAAGCGGGTGCTGGTCTCGAAGGTGCGGATGCCGCGCTCGCACAGCACCACGTTCGGGTTGCCCTGCGACAGCACGTACTCGGCGGCCTGGAGGAACTCGCTGATCGAGGTGCTGAGCCCGCGCTTGAAGAGCACCGGCTTGCCGCTCTTGCCGGCCTCGGCGAGCAGCGCGAAGTTCTGCGAGTTGCGCGCGCCGATC
The DNA here is from genome assembly GCA_011390455.1 of Trueperaceae bacterium. Next base: position 7,357 of record JAABSI010000079.1, on the reverse strand, counting down.
TGCAGCATGTCGGCGGTGGCCGCGACGGTCTCGACCAGCTCCGGGGCGGTCACCTCGGTGACGATCGGCATGCCCGTGGCGGCGCGCGCCTCGGCGAGGAGCTCGAGGCCCTCCTCGCCCAGCCCTTGGAACGAGTAGGGGCTGGTGCGCGGCTTGAAGGCCCCGCCGCGCAGCACCTGGGCGCCGTGGCGGTGGGCGATGGCGGCGGCGTCGCGCAGTTGTTCGCGCGACTCGACCCCGCAGGGGCCCGCGGCGACCACGAAGCGCCCCTGGCCGGTGGCCACGTCGCCGATCCGCACCGCGGAGTCGTCGTGGCGGAACTCGCGGGAGGCGAGCTTGAAGGGCTTGGTGATGCGCACGACGGTCTCGACGCCCGGCAGCGCGCGCAGGTGCTCGCGCGCCTCCTCGGTGGGGGCGGGGCCGATCGCGCCGATCAGGCTGCGCGACTCGCCGTCGCTGACGTGGGGGGTGAAGCCGAGCGCTTTGATCTCGTTCAGGACGCGCTCGCGCTGTTCGGGCGCGGCGCCCTTCTGCATGACGACGACCATGGGGGACTCCTTGGGGGTGTGGAGACCGGCGCTCAGCCGCGCGCGGTCACGAGGGGGGTGGCGGATCGGTGGGGTCGATAGCCATAGCCATCGTCCACGTCGTCACCTCCTCGTCCGGCGCCGGAAGGGTCCACGGCCACGACCACGTCGCCCGCAGCGGGGCGGGCCGGGCTCGGGGGGCGTTGGGGCCGCGATGGTCGCGGCGAGCGGCGCATGCCGCGGAGTCTAACCCTGGGCGAGCGCGGCCCGGCAAGCGTCCAGGAAGACGCGGAACGGCGCGTGGTGCTCGGGCCCCATGTGGTAGCTCATCTCGGGGTGCCACTGCACGCCCAGGAGCCAAGCGCCCTCGGTGCCCTCGATGGCTTCGACCAGGCCGTCCTCGGCGTGCGCGGTCGCGCGCAACCCCGCGCCCAGACGGTCGAGGCCCTGGTGGTGGTAGGTGTTCGTGCGCACCTCGGCCGCGCCGAAGCCCGCCCGGATCGCCGAGCCCTCGGCGAGCGCGAGCCGGTGGTGCGGCCGGCCGCTGGGGTCGCGCTGGCTGTGCTGCAGCGGTCCGCCCAGCGCCGGCAGGTGCTGGTGCAGGGTGCCGCCCTCGGCGACGTTGATCACCTGCACGCCGCGGCACACGCCGAACACCGGCTTCCCCTGGGCGCGGGCGGCCTGGTAGAGCGCGATCTCGAAGGCGTCGCGCTCCGGGTCGACGGCGCCGAGGTCGGGGTGCGGGAGCTGCCCGAAGCGGTACGGATCGACGTCCTGACCGCCCGACAGCAGCAGGCCGTCGGCGCGCGCCACGAAGGCCTCGGCCGCTTCGGGTTCGTGGTTCGTGACGTAGCTCGGGAGGCCCCCCTCGGCGAGCACCGCATCGGCGTAGTTCTTGCCGGAGTACATGTCGACGCGGCGCAGGCCGAGGTTGAGGACGTTGGTGCTGGTGCTGATCAGGACGAGCGGGCGGGGTTCGCGGGGCATGATGCGCGCCAGTCTACGCGCCGTCGACGGCCCGAAGCAGCACGAACTTGAGGTAGCGGCTCTCCGGGAAGCCGAGGCGTTCCGGGTGGTCGGGCCCAGCGCCCCAGCGGCCCAGCACGTGGACGGTGCGGCCGGCGTCGGCGGCGGCGTCGGCCAGCACGTTCAGGAACTCGGCCTCCTGCAGGTGGGCGCTGCACGACGAGGTGCCGAGCACGCCGCCGGGGGCGAGCAGGCGCAGCGCGCGCAGGTTGAGCTCCTTGTAGCCGGCCGCCGCGCGTTCCAGGTCGCGGGCGCGCTTCGCCAGCGCCGGCGGGTCGACGCTGATCGCCTCGAAGCGCGCCCCCTCGCGGTCGAGGGCCCGGAGCCGCGCGAAGGCGTCGGCGCGGGTGCACAAGGGCTCGGGGAGGGCATTGCGCGCGGCGGCGGCGCGGGCCGCTGCGAGCGCCGCGGCCGACGCGTCGACGAGTTCGACGGCGCCCGCGCCCGCGCGCAGCAGGTGGAGGCCGAAGCCTCCGTGGTAGGCGAACGCGTCCAGCGCCCGGAAGCCGGGCGCTGCGTAGGCGCGGGCGGCGGCGGCGAGGCGGCGGTGGTTGAGGCGTTGGTCGAGGAAGGCGCCGGTCTTCTGGCCCGCGCGCGGCTCGACGCGCCAGGCGAGCACGCCGTCGTGGACCTCCACCGC
>JAABSI010000079.1:0-4991 GCA_011390455.1 Trueperaceae bacterium | reverse complement strand
CCGGCCCCAGCCGATCGACGACCAGGCCGGGGAGCCCGTCGGCCTCGGCGTGCACCAGGCGGTACCCGGTGGCGTCGTCCATCCCGGCGTCCGGGTCGTGGGCGAGGGCTTCGCGGCGGTCCAGGGCCGCGTCGAGGCGCGCGGCGAGGAGCGCGGCGTCCACGGGCGCGTCGCCGGCGTGCATCAGGCGCACGGCGATCTGCGAGGTGGGGTGGACGGCCGCCTGGCCGAGCGGCCGGCCGCGGCGGTCGGCGACCGGGGCGAAGCCGGCCCGGGCCGGGGGCGCGACCACGTCGGAGCGGTAGACCCACGGGTGCCCCGCGGCGAGGCGCGCGGCGCCGCGGTCGCCGACCACGACCGGCGCCAGCGGCGCGTCGGGCGCGTCGGGTGCGTGGGCGACGGGCGGCATGGAGGCATCGTAGCCCGGTCGTGCGATACTGCTCCGCGTTCCCGGCGCGGCCATGGGCTCGCGATCGGCACTCGAGGAGGACGTCATGCCTGGCATCGCCATCATCGGCGCCCAATGGGGCGACGAAGGCAAGGGGAAGGTCGTCGACGCGCTCGCCGCCGAGGCGGACGTCGTGGTGCGTTTTTCCGGTGGAGCCAACGCCGGCCACACCGTCGTCGTCGGCGAGGACGTGTTCAAGCTGCACCACCTGCCGTGCGGCACGCTCCACGACGGACCGACGTCGGTGCTCGGCGGCGGCATGGTCATCGACCCGTGGAACCTGCGCGAGGAGCTCGAAGGGCTCCGCGCCCGCCGCGACCCGGGCACCGTGCTGATCTCGCACGAGGCGCATCTGGTCCTCCCGCACCACAAGAAGAACGACGAGGGCGGCGGCTTCGTCGGCACCACCGGCCGCGGCATCGGTCCGTGCTACTCCGACAAGGCCCGCCGCCTCGGCCTGCGCTTCGGCGACCTGCTCGACGAGGCGCTCTTGCGCGAGCGCCTCGGGCGCCTGATCGAGGGCAAGCCGAACTCCACCGCCCGGGTCGGGTGGACCTCGGTCGACGTCGCGATGGCCGAGCTCGAGGACGTGCGCGCCTACGTCGCCCCGCTCGTGACCGACACCGGCGCGCTCGTGCGCGAGCGCCTGAAGGACGGCGCGCGGGTGCTGTTCGAGGGTGGCCAGGGGACGATGCTCGACCTCTCCTACGGCACCTACCCCTTCGTCACCAGCTCGCACCCCACGGTGGGCGGCATCCTGGTGGGCGCGGGCGTGAGCCACAAGGCGCTCGATGGCGTGGTGGGGGTGGTCAAGGCCTTCACCACCCGCGTCGGCCACGGCCCCTTCCGCACCGAGCTCGAGGGCGCCGAGGCCCAGCGGTTGCGCGGCACCGGCGCCAACCAGTGGGACGAGTTCGGCACCACCACCGGGCGCGCGCGCCGGGTGGGCTGGCTCGACCTGCCGCAACTGCGCTACGCGGCCGAGATCAACGGCTTCGACGGCTTGGTCGTCACCAAGCTCGACGTGCTGTCGGGCATGGACGAGGTGCGCGTGTGCGTCGACCTGGACGCCCACGGGACGCCGGTCTACCGCTCGCTGCCCGGTTGGGGCGACCTGCACGGCCTGGGATCGCGCGACGCGCTGCCCAAGCCGGTGCTCGACTACCTGGCGCTGATCGAGGAGGCGGTGGGCGTGCCGGTCTGGATGTTCTCCACCAGCCCGGACCGCGAGGACACGTACGGGTCGGTGCGCTGGGACGGCTGACGCTCCGATCCCATGAGTGCGGCCGGCGCCCCACGTGGGGCGCCGGCCGTTTCGTTCGAGCGGCGGCGACGGCCGCGCGACGCTTCAGCCGCGCTGCTCGATCGGCGTGAAGGTCTTGCCGCGCGGGCCCTCGTAGACCATGCGCGGGCGCACCAGACGGTTGTCGGCGTACTGCTCGAAGAGGTGCGCCATCCACCCCGAGATGCGGGCGACCGCGAAGATCGGCGTGTACATGTCGCCGGGGAAGCCGAGCATGCGGTAGACGCTGGCGCTGAAGAAGTCGACGTTCGGCTTGACCTCGCGCCCCTTCTTGGCCATCTCGCGGTCCATCACGCGCTCCATCTCGAGCGACATCTCGAACCACTTGGACTCGCCGGACTCCTCCGCGAGCTGCTCCGCGACCTTCTCGAGGATGAAGGCCCGCGGGTCGCGGACCTTGTAGACGCGGTGCCCGAAGCCCATGACGCGCCCGTTCGGCTTCGCCAGCGTCTCGAGCACGTAGGGCTCGACGTTCTCGACGCTGCCGATCTGCTCGAGGGCCTTCATGACGCCGGTGTTGGCGCCGCCGTGGAGCGGCCCCTTGAGCGAGGCGATGCCCGCGGTGATCGCGCTGTAGACGTCGGTGAGGGTGGAGGCGGTCGAGCGCGCGGCGAAGGTGCTGGCGTTCGAACCGTGCTCCGCGTGGAGCACCAGCGCGGTGTCCATCACGCGGGTCGCGGCCTCGGTCGGCTCTTCGCCCGAGAGGGTGTACAGGAAGTTGCCGGCGATCGAGAGGTCGGCGCGGGGCGCCACCGGGTCGTGGCCGGTCCGCAGGCGCTGGAGCGTGCCGACGAGCACCGGGACCTGCGCCAGGAGCGCGGTGCCGATGCGGCGCACGTTCTCGATGCCGACCCCGTCCGGATCGGGGTCGAACGCAGCCAGCGCCGACACCGCGGTGCGCAACGCGTGCATGGGCGCGGCGTCGTGCGGCAGGCGCCGCATCAGGTCGATCACGGCGTCGGGGACCACGAAGTCCTCGGCGATCGTGGCGCGGAAGGCGTCGAGCTGCGCGCGGGTGGGGAGCTCGCCCTCCCACAGGAGGTACACGACCTCCTCGTACGTCGCTTCGGTCAGCTCGCCGATGTCGTAGCCGCGGTAGATCAGCTCGCCCTTCTCGCCGTCGATGAAGCAGATCTCGGAGGTGTCGACGTTGACACCGTCCAAGCCGCGGTAGATGGTCTCTTCCATGGCGCCTCCGGGGGACCGGGACGGCGCCTCGGCGCTGGCGCCGGGCCCGACCCGCGTGCGGGTTGTGGCGGTGGTGGACGCTTCCGACGGGACACGAGCCCTTCGGGACGTCCGGTTCTCGCCCGTTGAACGGAGTCCAGTGTACCGCGCCGCCCCGCCGGGAGCGTGCCCTGGTCCACCGTGGCGGTGGCCGACCGTGCCTCAGCCGGTCGGCGGGTCCTGAGCGTCGACCTCGGACCGCGGACCGGGGCCGCCGCGCACCTGCGGGGGGAACGCGGCCGCCTCGCGCCGCCGCCACAGCAGCAGCGCGCCCGCGGCGATGAGCAGCAGCGCGAACCACGTCGAGGAGAGCAGCCCGGACGCGCTCAGGCCGTTCACGGCGCCGATGATCACCAGCGCCAGGCCGAGGCCCCAGGCGTAGCGGGGGGTGCGCTTCTCGACGCGGTCGATCGCGATGAGGCCGACGCCGAGCGAGATCAGGAAGACGCCGTCGCAGCGCGGGAAGGCCGCCTGCAGGAGCAGCCCGACCGACGTCCCGGCGAGGATCGAACCCACCACCAGGAAGCCGTACGTGCGCTGCTGCACGTAGCCGACGAGCAGCGCGGCCGCGACGAGGCCCAGCCACAGCCAGCCGGCGCCGTCGGTGAGGCGGGCCAGCAGCGCGAGGGCGCCGAGGCCGATCAGGAGGTAGGCGAAGGCGTCGGTGCGGACCATGCCTCGAGTCTACTCGTCGGTGCGGGGCTGGCTCGGTGCCGACGCCGCGGGCGGCTCCGGGCGGGTGCTAAGATGCCCGCGTTCCCGCCGCCCTGCGTCCGGTCCGGCGCGACGCCGCCGGGCGCACCGAGCCCCCGCGTCGGCGCCGCCCGATCCGCCGCGACCCGACGCGCCGCGAGAGGAGGTCCGACGTGATCGGCAACACCCGACGGTTCGAACCCTTCACCGATGCGCCCATCCGCGTGATCGACGAGTCCGGTCAGTGGATCGCCCCGTTCGCCTGCGACTTGGGCGACCACCGCCTGCGCGCCATCTACCGCGACCTGGTCCGTGCCCGCCGCCTCGACGACCGCTTGTCCACGCTCCAGCGGCAGGGCAAGGTGAGCTTCGTCGCGTCCGCCGGCGGCCACGAGGGCGCCCAGGTGGGCGTGGCTCGCGCCATCGAGGCCGGCCGCGATTGGGTCTTCCCGTACTACCGCGACCTGCCGCTGGCCCTCGCGCTCGGCTGGCCGCTGCGCGAGGCGGTCGCGCAGCAGATGGCCAGCCGGATCGACCCCGCCCGCGGTCGGCAGATGCCCGCCCATCCGGGGAGCCCGGCGCTCAACCTGTTCACGGCCGCCTCGCCCATCGCCAGCCACGTGCCCCCGGCGGTCGGGACCGCCATCGCCCAGAAGCTCCAAGGGAAGGGCGACGTCACCGTGTGCACCTTCGGCGACGGCGCGACCAGCGAGGGCGATTGGCACGCCGCGCTCAACCTCGCGGGCGCCCAGGGGGCGCCGGTGGTCTTCGTCTGCGAGAACAACGGCTACGCGATCAGCGTCGCCTTCCGCCACCAGTCGGGGAGCGCCGACGTCGCGACCAAGGCTCAGGCGTACGGCATGCCCGGGTACCGCGTCGACGGCATGGACCCGCTCGCCGTCTACTACGTGGTGCGCCAAGCCGTGGACGCGGCGCGCGCCGGCCTCGGCCCCTCGCTCGTCGAGGCGCTCGTGTACCGCTACGCCGCCCACTCGAACGCCGACGACGACAAGCGCTACCGCCCGTCCGACGAGGTCGCGGCGTGGAAGGCGCGCGACCCGATCGGCCGCATGCGCCGCTTCCTGGAGGGGCGCGGGCTGTGGGACGCCGACGCCGAGACCGCGCTGGCCGCCGAGCTCAAGGCGGAGCTCGACGACGCCGTCGCCGCCAACGAGGCCGCCGGCGACGTGCCGCTCGCCTGGATGTTCGACGACGTGCTCGCCCAGCCCTCGACCCAGCTGCGCAAGCAGCGCGCCGCGTTCGCGCGCGAGCGCGACCTGGGGGACGCCTCCAGCTGATGGCGACGCAGACGATCGTGCA
>JAABSI010000078.1 GCA_011390455.1 Trueperaceae bacterium | reverse complement strand
AACCCTGCATCGGGGTCAAAGACCAGGCCTGCGTCGACGTCTGCCCCGTCGAATGCATCTACGAAGCCGACGACCAGTTCTACATCCACCCCGAAGAGTGCATCGACTGTGGCGCTTGCGTCCCGGCGTGCCCCGTCGAGGCGATCTTCACGGAGGAAGACACCCCCGAGAAGTGGACGTCGTTCATCCAGAAGAACTACGACCTGTCCGGCGTCTGAGCGTTCGCTTCGACGCTCGCCAGACGCAGCAACACCGCTTCGAGCACCTCCACCGCGCGATCGAACTCGATCAGCGGGAGGTGCTCGTTCGGCGTGTGGTCGAGCGCCGCGTCGCCCGGGCCGTACGCCAGCGCATCGACCTTCCAGGCCGGCGCCACGACGTTCCAGTCGCTGGTGCCCGTCTTCACCTTGATCCCGGGGCGGAGGCCCGCCGCGCGGATCGCGACGCGGAACGCGCGCGCGAGCACCCCGTCGCGATCCCCGCGGACCGGAACCTCGCCCGCGTCGGCTTGGATCGCCACCCCATCGCCCAGGTCCAGCTCCGCGAGCGCCGAGCGCACGCGCTCGGGTGGCCAGGCGAGCGGTAGCCGGAAGCCGAGCTCGGCCGTCGCGCGCTCCACGAGCCCGTCGCCGTCGCTGGCGAGCCCGAGCAGCGCCACCTGCAGGCGCCCGAACGGACCGGCCTCCGGGGCCGCGGCGTACGTGGCTTCGGTCCACGCGCGCACGCGCGTCCAGGCCTCGACCAGGACCTCGGCGGCGGTCGCCTCGTCGCGCGCCGAGTGCACGAGCGCGCGCCGCGCCTCGAGGCGCACCCGCAGGCGCCCCTTGTAGCCGAGCGTCACCGCGTCCGCCCCGCTCGGCTCCCCCACCACGAGCAGGTCGGGGGGCGGCATCGTCGCCACCAGGTGGCGCGCGCCGCGGCTGCTCGCCGCCTCCTCCTCCACCGCACCCGCCCAGTGCAGGGTCCAGGACGCGCGCACGGCGGCCGGCGCGCGCGCAAGCGCCACGGCCGCGGCCACCGCGCTCCCCTTGGCGTCGACGCTGCCGCGGCCATAGAGCACGTCGGCCTCGACGCGGACCGGCACCACGCCCGGGACCGTGTCCAGATGCCCCAAGAACAGCAGCGCTCGCGCGCCGGTCCCGGCCTCGGCGCGCGCGTTGCCGGCCTCGTCCACCCACGCCTGGTCCACGTAGGGCGCGAGCGCGGCGACGAGCACACGCGCCACTGCCGCCTCGTCGCCGCTCACGCTCGGGGTGCGCACGACCGCCTCGAGGAGCGCCCGCGCGCCGGCGCGCGTGGCGAGGTCGAAGCGGGGCGCGTCCGTCACCCGCGCAGGACGCGACCGAAGATCGCCACCGCCTCGTCGACCTGGGCCTCGGTGATGACGAGCGGCGGCACGAAGCGAACCACGGTCGCGCCCGCGTTGATGGTCAGCAGGCCCTCGGCGCGCAGGGCGGAGACGATCGGGGCCACCTTCTCCTTGAACTCGATGCCCAGCATGAGTCCGAGCCCACGGACCTCGCGCACGCGGTCGCTCCCGAGCGCCTCGATGCCGGCGCGGAAGCGCGCGCCCATGGCGGCGGCGTGCGCGATCAGGTCGCGCGCTTCGAGCTCTTCGAGCACGGCGAGGCCGGCCGCGGCCGCGAGCGGGTTGCCGCCGAAGGTGGTGCCGTGGCCGCCGGCGGGCATGGCACGGGCGACCGCGTCGGTCATCACGAGCGCGCCGATGGGCACGCCCCCCGCGAGCCCCTTGGCGAGCACGACCAGGTCGGGCACGACCCCGGCGTGCTCGCTGGCCAGGAAGCGGCCGGTGCGGCCGACGCCGCACTGGATCTCGTCGAAGCCGAGCAGCGCCCCGTGGGCGTCCGCGAGCTCGCGGGCGCGCTGCAGGTACGCCGCGCTCGCGGGGTGCACGCCCCCCTCGCCCTGGACCGGCTCGAGCCAGATCATGGCGGTCTCGTCGGTGACGGCGGCCTCGAGCTCGGCCACGTCGTCGTAACGCACCCAGTCGACCGGGATCGGCAGCGGCTCGAAGGGCTCCCGGTACTTGGCCTCCCAGGTCATCGCGAGGGCGCCGAGGGTCCGCCCGGCGAAGCCGCGCTTGGCCGCCACGATCCGACGGCGTCCGGTCTTCGCGATCGCCCACTTGAGGGCCGCTTCGTTCGCTTCCGCCCCGGAGTTCGCCAGGAAGACGCGCTCGAGCGGTGCCGGGAGGTGGCGGAACAGCGCCTCGACGAAGTCGGTGCGGACGTCGTTCGCGAGGTTCTGCGGGCACACGATCAGCCGCCGCGCCTGCGCCGCGATCGCGTCGGCGAGCCGCTCGTTGGCGTGGCCGACGCTCGCGACCGCGATGCCCGCCATGCCGTCGAGGTAGCGCGTGCCGTCGGCGTCCCACAGCCAGGCGCCCTCGCCGCGCACGAAGGCGACGTCGGGCGACCACAACCCGGATGCGTGGCGGGCGTCGCGGGCGAGCAGGGCCTGGGTCGGGTTGGGGTCGGTCGGGGTCGGGTCGGTGGGGGTCGTCACGGCAAGCTCCTCGGGTGCGGTCGCGCACGGCGCGACGGTGGGTCCGGTCTTCGGTGCGCTCAGTCGATCACGGTACCGCGGCCGGCGAGCGCCGCGCGAACGGGCGACGCGAGCCGGGCGTCGCCCAGCACCACGCGCCGCACCCCGCCCGCGACCGCCTCGGCCGCGCCGAGCACCTTCTTCTTCATGCGCCCCTGCGCCACCTCCTGGAAGGCCTCGACGCCGTCGGCCGGCACGTGAGCGATCAGCGAGTCGGGGTCCGGGAAGCGGGCGAGGAGGCCCGGGACGTTCGAGAGCAGCAGCAGCGCCTCGGCCCCGAGCGCGACGGCGACCGCCGCCGCCGCCCGGTCGCCGTCGACGTTGATCGCCACCCCTTCCGTGGAGGCGCCCGGCGGGGTGAGCACCGGGAGGTAGCCGCCATCGAGCAGCAGACGGAGCAGATGGGTGTTGACCCGGTCGACGGTGCCGGTATGGTCGCCGTGCAGCACGATCGTCCGGCCGTCCTCGACGCTCCGCACGCTCTTCTTGTGGCGCCCCTCGAAGATCCGGCCGTCGAGCCCGGAGAGCCCGACCGCCGGCGCGCCGAGCCGCTGCAGGCGTTCGACGATCCCCTTGTTGACCTTGCCCGCGTAGACCATCTCGAAGACCTCGAGGGTGGCGCGGTCGGTGTAGCGGCTGACGTGGCCGCTCGGGCTGGTGACGAAGCGCGGGGGGTGGCCGAGCGCCTCGGCGACGCGGTTCGTCTCCGCGCTCCCGCCGTGGACCAGCACGACCGGCCGCCCCTCGCCCCAGAGGCTCGCGACGTCGGTCGCGACGGCGTCGAGGTCGACGCCCTGCGCACCGCCGACCTTGACGACGATCATGTCGGCACCCCCTCGGGCGAGCGCGACCAGGCCGACGTGCCCCGGACCGCCGCCGACCAGATCGATCGGAGCGGCCGGTCGAGCCCGGTCGGGAGCGCGACCGAGGTCGCCCCGAGGTACGCGAGGAAGCGCGCCAACCCCGCCTCCAGGGCGGCCGCCACGGCGGCGCTGCGGCCGTCGACGCCCGCTTCCCACCACCAACCGTGCACGTCCAGGCGCTCCCCGCGGAGGCGCGCGTCGAAGCGCGCCACGAAGCGATCGCCCACGACGACCGGGACGACGTAGTACCCCCAACGCCGCTCCGCTTCGGGCTTGTAGACCTCCCAGACGTACTCGAAGCCGAAGAGCTTGGCCGCACCGCGGCGGTCCCAGAGCAGCGCGTCGAGCGGCGCGAGCACCCGGGCGATCTCGTGGTCGACCGCCGGTGCGCGCTCGAGGAGGCCGGGCAGCGCGGCGTAGCGTTCGCCGTCCACGTCCCAGGCCTCGAGCGCGCCGTCCTCGGTCGCCCGCGCCAGCGCCGCGCGGCGCCCGCCCGCACCCCCCGGCAGCGTCCAGGTGCTCGCGTCGGCCGCCACCCGCAGCGCTCCGGCCGCCTGCACCCGCCGCCGCACCAGCCGATCGAGCGCCTCGGTATCGGAGAGCGGGGGTGCGCGCCGCGCCCGCTCGGGGAGCCCGCGCTCCGCGAGGTCGTAGACGTGCCGCCCCCGCTCGCGGCCGACGGTGATCACCTTCCCCGTATCCCACAGCGCACGCAGCACGTGCTTGACCAGCTTCGGCCCGTACCAGCTCCCCCGCAGGTCGTCGCGCGCCGCGTCGTCGAACCCGAGCGTCGTGCTCGGACCGGCCCGTTCGAGGCGCGCGAGCGTGGCGCGCACCGCGTCGGCATGCTCCTCGAGGAACGGCCGCCAGCGCTCCGCGTAGCGCTCGAAGAAGAGGCGGCGTGCCGGCCAGTCCTCGGCGAGCGTCAGGCACGCCTGCTTGTCCCACCCGTCGAGCCAGCGTCGCTCCTCGTAGGCCGGCACGTGCCAACCGTCGATGCGGTACCCGTCGACGCGCGCTTGCAGCACCAGGTCGTGGCTCCGCCCCATCGGCGCGAGCGGATCGACCTGAACGGTCCCCAGGCGCTCGACGACCTCGGCGAGCGGCGCCCGCTCCAGGTGGTGACCCAGGAGCGCCCGGGCCGCATCGGCGCGCGCGACGACGCGGGGCACCGCGCCCGCCTTCGTCACGGGTGCAGTCCGGGGAAGCCGAGGCCCGCCCGCTCGTCCCAGCCCATCGCCACGTTGAGCGCTTGGACCGCGTGCCCGGCGGTCCCCTTGACCAGGTTGTCGATCGCCGCCATCATCACCAGGCGCCCGCTGTCGCGGTCGAGGGCGAAGCCCACGTCGCACCAGTTGGTGCCGTCGAGCCCCTTGGGATCCGGCACCCGGTGGATGCCCTTGCGCGCGGAGACGATCCGCACGTACGGCTCGTCGGCGTACGCATCGGCCAGCGCCGCCTGCACGTCCCGTTCGCTGCTGCCATCGTGGAGCCAGGTGTGCGCGGTCACCTGGATCCCGCGCACGCGCTCGACCGCGGTCGCGGTCAGGTGCGGCACCACCCCCGGGAAGGCCTGACGCACCTCGGCCTCGTGGCGGTGGCCGACCGGGGCGTACGTGCGCACCACGCCCGCACGCTCGGGGTGGTGGCTCGCGGGCCCCGGATCGGCGCCGGCCGCGGACGAACCGACCTTCGCCTCGACGATCACCTCTTGGCGCGCCATCAGACCGCCGCGCACGAGCGGCAACAGGGCGAGGATGGTGGCGGTGGCGATGCACCCGCAGCCCGCCAAGCGGGTCGCGCCCGGGAGCTCCGGGCGGGGGCGGGTCCGGTCCAGCTCGGGGTTCGCGTAGACGAACTCGCGGAGGCGGTCGGGGCTCGGGTGCGGCCCGCCGTACGTCCGCTCGAAAGCGACCGGATCGCGGAGCCGGAAGTCGGCGGAGAGGTCGATCAGCACCGTCGCCCGCGCGAGGAGCGCGTCGACCTGGCCGGCCAGCAGGCCGTGCGGCAAGGCTGCGACGACGACGTCGGCGTCCTCGAGCTCGGCGAGGGGCCGGAAGCGCAGACGGGTGGAGCCGCGCAGGTTCGGGTGGACGAGGCCGACCGGGAGCCCCGCATGGCGCTCGCTGGTCACCTGGGTGACCTCGAGGTGCGGGTGGCCGAGCGCCAGGCGCAGGAACTCGCCGCCGGCGTAGCCGCTGGCGCCCACGATCGCGACGGATCGACGTTCGCTCATGCGCGTCAGGCTACCGCGGGGGTCGCGGCCGCGGGCGTGGCGGCGGCCGCGGGCGTGGCGGCGGCCGCGGTAGTGGGCTCGCTCGCATCGACCGCGGCGGCGATCGCCGCCACGTGGTCGACCACCAGCCCGGGGAGGTCGACCCCGGTGGTCGCGACCGAGTTCCGGAACTCCATGGTGTGGTTCACCTCGATGACGACCAGCCCGTCGTCGGTCTCGGCCAGGTCGACCGCCAGGATCCCTCCGCCGACCGCGCGCGCCGCGCGCAGCGCGACGTCCTCGAGCTCGGCGGACACCGGGCAGTTGGAGGCCTGCGCCCCGCGGGCGGTGTTCGTGATCCAGTGCTCGCTGGTGCGGTAGATGGCGGCCACCACCCGGTCGCCGATCACGAAGGCGCGCAGGTCGCGCCCCGGCTTCGCCAGGTACTGCTGCAGGTAGACGACCTGGTGGCTCGGTCCACCGAGCACCTCCTTGTGCTCCAGGACGGCGGCCACCGCGTCGGCGTCGTTGAGGCGGCTGACCATGCGCCCCCACGAGCCGACCACCGGCTTCAGCACCACCGGGTACCCGAGCTCCTCGCAGGCGGCGAGCGCGTGCTCGGCGTCGAAGGCGACCATGGTGCGCGGCACCGGCACCCCGGCGGCGGCGAGGAGCGCGCTGGTGGCGAGCTTGTCGCCGCAGGCCTCGATCACCGCCGGCGGGTTGACGACCGCGGCCCCGGTCGCAGCGTAGAGCCGCGCGAGCGCGAGGCCGCGCGTCTGCGCCACGCAACGCTCCAGGACCGCGGCGTAGCGCCGCTCGCCCGGCCCGCTCAGGTCGAACGCGACGTGTGGCGCGTAAACGGCCTCGAACGCCACGCCGCGGCGCTCGAAGGCCTCGAACAGGAGCCGCTCCTCGGGGCGCAGGCGGTCGTAGACGACGGCGATGCGCGTGCTCACCGCCGGCGCGCCGAGAACGTCGCTCACTCGCCCCAGTCCTCGGCCTCTTCGGGTGCAGGTTCGAAGCGCAGCGGCGCGAGGCCGGTGACTTCCAGTTCGACGCCGTCGTCGGTGACGACCAGCTCTCCGAGGGCGAGGACGGCGGGGTCGACGTCGAGGGCTCCGTACGGGGTGGCGATCAGGGTTGCGGGCATGGGGGCCTCCTTGGGTTTCGCTTCGTAAGTCTGGCGCCGTACCGTGGTGGGTCGTCCGGCGCAACCCGCGCATGGTAGTCGCTGCGTACGGGCGCCGTCAAGGTTTGGACGAACACGCCGTATCGACGCTCTGGACGATATTCTCGACGCTCCTTCCAGCGGCTTACGAGTCGTCGTCCGAACCTGGACGCCACGGCGCAGCGGATGGCGAAGTCGGTCGTTTGCTTTCGTTTCGTTAGCGCACACGGGTGGGCCGCACCGGATCGGAGTCGGCCGAGCACGGCGCGCCCGGAGCGCGGCGCGACCGCCGCCGGGGCCGGGTCCGGGTAGGCTTCCGCCGTGCGCGATGCTTTGCGAGCCTGGTTCGACGCGGCGGCGCGACCGTTGCCCTGGCGCGTCGGGCCGCGGTCCGCGCCGCGCGACCCGTACCGGACGCTGGTCGTCGAGACGATGGCCCAGCAGACCCGCATCGAGACCGTCGTCGCGCGCGAGGGCGCCTTCCGCGCGCGCTTCCCCGACGTGGCGTCGCTGGCGGCGGCGGAGCTCGACGAGGTCCTGCACGCGTGGTCGGGGCTCGGCTACTACCGACGCGCGCGGGCGCTCCACGCCTTGGCGCGCGTCGTCGTGGCCGAGCACGGCGGACGCCTGCCGGCCGATCCCGTGGCGCTGCGGCAGCTGCCCGGCATCGGTCCGTACACGGCCGCGGCGATCGCGGCCCAGGCCTTCGGCGTGCCGGGCATCGCGGTCGACGGCAACGTGCGCCGCGTGGGCGCCCGCGTCCTGGCCGAGCCCGCACCGACCGACGCGCGCGTCGCGGGTGGCTTGACCGACCTGCTGCTCGCCGGCGCGACGCGTCCGGACGACGCCTTCGTGGCCGAGGCGCTCGTCGAGTTGGGCGCGACCGTGTGCACCCCGCGGCGCCCCGCCTGCGAGGCCTGCCCGCTCCGACCCGCCTGCCGAGCTGCCGCCGAGGGCGAACCGGAGCGTTACCCGAGCCCGCGGCCGCGCGCCGCCGCGCGCCCATGGGCGCTGCATGCCTGGTTGACCACGCGCACGGGTCCGGACGGCGTGCTCCTCGCCATCGAGCGCCGCGCCGACACCGGCCCCTGGGCCGGGTTGTACGGCCCCCCATGGCGCGACCGCGCGCCGGAGGGCGGACGTGTGCTCGGACGCTTCGTCCACCGGCTCAGCCACCGGCTCGTCGAGGCCACCGTCTGGGTCGCTCTGCGGCCACCGGCGGACGCGGTCGTCCGGTGGGCGACCGTTCGGGAACGGACCGGCCTGGGCATGGCGGAGGTCGATCGGCGTGCCCTCACCTGGGTCGACGGCGACGGCATCGACGCCGACGTCCCGCCGGACGAGCCGCCGCCACCGTCGCGCGGCTAGACTCGAGCGCATGGAACTTCGCGTCCGCTTCGCCGAGACCGACCAGATGGGCGTCGCCCACCACGCCGCGTACGCCGTGTGGCTCGAGGCCGCCCGAGTCGAGTGGATGCGCGACCTGGGCCTGAGCTACCGCGAGCTGGACGCGCAGGGCGTCTCGCTCGCCGTGACCGGACTCGACGTGCGCTACCGCCGGGCGGTGCGCTTCGACGATCGGCTGCGGATCGAGGTCGCGCTGGAAGAGGCGCGGTCGCGGCGCCTGCGCTTCGGGTACCGGATCGTCGGGATCGAGGACGGGTCGGTGGCCGCCGAGGCGACCACCGTGCACGTGCCGACGGCCCGGTCGGGCGCCGCGATGCGCCTCCCCTCCCCATGGCTCGAGGCCATCGCCGGCCTCGTCGTGCCCGTCCCCGGCCGCCGTGCGCCGCCCGCCTGACGGCGCGCCCGAACGCGACGAAGCCCGCCCGGGACGCGCACCGGGGCCGTGCTAGGCTCGTCCGCAACGACGGCGCCGGCGTGCGCGCGCCAGCCGCCACCGCCCCCGGCCGGCGACGAGCGCCCCGGTCGACCCACGAAAGGCCCGCGATGACCACGATTGCCCGCGAACCGCGAACGACCGCCCACCCCAAGATCCTGCGCGAAGCGCTCACCTTCGACGACGTCCTCCTGGTGCCGCGCCGCTCGGCGGTCCTGCCCGCCAACGTCGAGCTCGGCGGTCGCTTCTCGCGCAACGTCCCCTTGAACGTCCCGCTCGTCTCTGCGGCCATGGACACGGTCACCGAGACCCAGATGGCCATCGCCATGGCCCGCCAGGGCGGCATCGGCGTGGTGCACAAGAAGCTGGGGGTCGACGCGCAGGCCGAGATGGTGCGCAAGGTCAAGCGCTCGGAGTCGGGCATGATCGTCGACCCGATCACGCTCCCCCCCACCGCCACGATCGGGGATGCCGATCGTCTGATGGCCGAGTACCGCATCTCGGGGGTGCCGATCGTCGGGCCCGACGGGACCCTCCTCGGGATCCTCACGAACCGCGACCTGCGCTTCGAGGACGACATGACGCGCGGCGTCTCGGAGCTGATGACCAGCGAGGGGCTGATCACGGTGCCCACCGGGACCACGCTCGAGCAGGCCCGCGAGATCCTGCGCGGCACCAAGGTCGAGAAGCTGCTCGTCGTCGACGAGGCGTTCCGGCTGTCGGGCCTGATCACGATCAAGGACATCACCAAGAAGCTCGCGTACCCGGACGCGGCCAAGGACGCGCTCGGCCGGCTGCGCGTCGCCGCCGCCGTCGGCGTGAGCCACGACCTCGAGGCGCGCGCGACCGCGCTCGTCGAGGCGGGCGTCGACGCGCTGGTGCTCGACAGCGCCCACGGGCACAGCCAAGGCATCTTGGACGCGCTCGTCTTCCTCAAGGGGCGCTTCGCGGTCGACGTCGTCGCCGGCAACGTGGCCACCGCCGACGCCGCCCGCGACCTCATCGAGCTCGGTGCCGACGCGATCAAGGTCGGCATCGGGCCGGGCTCGATCTGCACCACCCGAGTGGTCACCGGCGTCGGGATGCCGCAGTTGAGCGCCATCCTCGAGGTCGCCGACGTCGCGCACGCGGCGGGCGTCCCGCTCGTCGGCGACGGCGGGATCAAGTACTCGGGCGACGTGCCCAAGGCGATCGCCGCGGGCGCCGACTCGGTGATGGTGGGCTCGATGCTCGCGGGCACCAGCGAAGCGCCCGGCGAGGACCTGCTGCGCGACGGTCGCCGCTACAAGGCCTACCGGGGCATGGGGAGCATGGGGGCGATGGCCGGTGGCTCGGCCGACCGCTACTTCCAGGAGAACGCCACGAAGCTGGTCCCGGAGGGCATCGAGGGCATGGTGGCCTACAAGGGACCGGTCGAGGACGTCGTGTACCAAGTGATCGGCGGGCTGCGAAGCGCGATGGGGTACTGCGGCACCGCAACGCTCGCGGAGCTCCAGCGGGACGCGCGCTTCGTGACGATCACGCAGGCGAGCCTGGTCGAGGGGCACCCCCACGACGTGACGATCACGCAGGACGCGCCGAACTACGCCCGGCGGTGATGGCCGCGCTGCTCAGAACACGATCGCGTGGTCGCCGGTGGGCGGCAGCGTGAGGAAGGCGTCGCGCACGGGCGCGACGCCGAGGGTCAGGAAGAAGGTGAACGGGCTCAGCACCCGTTCCTGAAGGCCCCCGTTGGGGCGCAGGTGCGCTTCGAGGCGCCGGAACTGCGCCTGCAACTCGTCGTCCTGGCGGGCCAGGGCGTGCGCCGCCTTGTCGCGCAGGTTGAGCACCGTCCGCTCGAAGTGCTGGCGCCCCTTGCGCACCGTGCGCTGCAGCGTCGGGTCGATGCCGTCCACCCGTTCGAGCAGCGTCGTCGCTTCGCGCTCCAGGGTCGCGAGCGCCGCGGCGAAGGCGTCCGCGTGGCCGTGCCGACCGAGCGCGAGCTCGTAGCGGACGCACTGCGGGTCGCGCTGCACGGTCCGCCAGTCGAGCTCGAAGCGTTCGAGGATGCGCCGCACCGGTGGTTGCAGCACGGTCGCCGAGGCGCGCGGCCAAGCGAGCGGCATCGGGACCTGGTGCAGGTCGTACACCCCCCGGAGCTGGGCCAGGTAGCGCAGCTCGCCCGGACCGACCACGAAGGCGACCGTGGGAAGCAACGCGTCCTGCACGACCGGCCGCAGGCCGGCCGCCGGCGTGAGCGCGGTGGGGTCGGCATCGAGCCAGGCCTGCAGGTCGCCCTTGGTCA
Organism: Trueperaceae bacterium; assembly: GCA_011390455.1. Next base: position 2,880 of record JAABSI010000078.1, on the reverse strand, counting down.
CGCGCCGCTCGCCGACCCGGAAGCCGTCGCCGTCGACGCGGACGAGCTCCCGCGGGCCACCGCCGGGCGCTTCGGCGAACAGGTTCGTCGAGCCCTCGGCGCGCCCGAGTTGCGGCGCCCATCCGAGCGCCTCGAGCCGATGTCCGGCCGCACGGATCCGGTCGGCCGACGCCTCGGGGGCCTCGAGCTCGTGCTCGATCCGGTCGCGCGTGAGCGCCGCGACCTCGGGATCGAGCGGATCGAGCACCAGCATCCCGTGATCGCCGAGCAACGACGTCATCAGGCGCGCGAACACGTCGCTCCAGCGTGGCCTCGTCGCACCCGGCACGGTGGCCGCGTCCTCGAACCACGCCGCGACGTCGGCGGCGTGCGGTCCACCGTGCCCGCCACACGCATCGATGGCACGGAGCTGATCGGCGACGGCCGCCAGGATCCCGGGCGCGAGCCGCGCCCGGCCCACGGCGGGCCCCTCGGGCATCGAGACGCGCAGCTGGTGCAGGCGTTCGTCGCGACCGAGCACCCACGCGTGGTCCATCTCGGCGACGTCGTGGTCCTGGGTCGCCATCCAGAAGACGGGCACCACCGGACGGTCGGGCTCGTCGAGCTCCGCCGCCAGGCGCACGGCGGTGGCCGCCTTGGAGAGCGTGTAGGTGGGGCCGAGCAGCCAGCCCACCTGCTGGCCGGTCACGACGACCCGGGACTCGGGGTGGGCGAGCCGCCGCAGCGAGCGATCCTGAGCCGGCTTGAGTCCCCAGCGGGCGTGCCCGGCGCGCACGACGTCGGCGAGGCGGGCGCGGTCGAGCGATCGCGGCGTCGCCCGCGCCCCCGCGAGGTCGTCCGCGGCGAGCGCGAAGGCGTCCCCGAGAGCGCCGGCGCGGTAGGCGTCGAGGAACGAGTGCGGCGCGGGGGCGGGGTTCGAAGGCACGGGCCAATGTACGTCTTGGGCCGCGCCCGAGGCGTCGCCCGCTGCACGCGAACCGGGTCGAGCGAGGCGCGGGCACGCGCGTGGTAGCGTCGGCCCCCGCATGCCCAAGGACGTCGTCCTCCCGCCGCTGCCCCAGCCTCGGCCGGTCCTCGGCCACGCCGTGCACCCGGTGGACCTCGAGGGGGCCCGTGCCTGGGCCCTCGCCGCGGCCGCTCCGGAGGCGCCCGCGCGTCTGGTCGTGACCCTCAACCCCGAGATCGTGGTGCAGGCCGCGCGGGACCCCGAGCTCGCGCTCGCGCTCGCGCGCGCCGACCTCACGGTCGCCGATGGCGTCGGCATCGTCTGGGCGGCGGCACGTGCCGGCGTGGCGCTCCCGGGTCGGGTCCCGGGCGTCGACCTCGCCTTCGCGCTCCTCGCCGCGGGTGGCCCCGAGCTCCGGGTGTTCTTGTTGGGCGGTCGCCCGGGCGTCGCCGAAGCGGCCGCCGCCGCGGCGACCGAGCGTTGGGGCACGGTGGTCGTCGGCCACCGCCACGGCTACTTCGACCGCGCGCGGGAGGGCGCGACCGTGGCCGCCGAGGTGCGCTCGTGCGGTGCCGGTCTGGTGCTCGCCGGCCTCGGCGAGGGGCAGGAGCGCTTCCTGGACGAGCATCGCGACGCCTTCGGCGCCGGCTGCCTGATTGGCGTGGGGGGGACCCTCGACGTCCTCGCGGGCGTCGCGCGCCGGACGCCGGCATGGACGCGCCGGTGGGGCGTCGAGTGGGCGTGGCGCGTCGGCCTCGACCCGAAACGCTGGCGCCGGGCGCCGAGGCTCGCGCGCTTCGCCTGGATGGCCCTGCGCGGGCGCGCCTGACGATGGGGCGCCCGCCGTCAGCGGGCGCGCCCGCCTTCAGCGGGCGGCGGCGGCCCGAACGAGCGCGGCGCGCGCTTCGCCGGTCTCTTCGAGGCCTTCCTTCTCGGCGTCGTCGCCCGGATGGCCGGCCGGGTAGCGTCCGTTGAAGCACGCCAGGCACGTGCGCCCGATGCCGATCGCACGCGCCAACCCCTCCTCCGAGATGAACGCCAGCGAGTCGGCGCCGATGCGGCGGCCGATCTCGGCGACCGTCATCGTCGCCGCGGCGAGCTCTTGGCGCGCGGCGGTGTCGATGCCGTAGTAGCACGGGTAGGCGATCGGCGGGCTCGAGACCCGGAAGTGCACCTCGCGCGCGCCGGCTTCGCGCAGCAGCGCGACGATGCGCCCGGAGGTGGTCCCGCGCACGATCGAGTCGTCCACCAGGACCACACGTTTGCCGCGCACCGCGCCGGTGGGCGCGAGCTTGAGCCGCACCTTCTGATCGCGCAGGCGCGGGTTGGGCGCGATGAAGGTGCGCCCCGCGTACGGCGACTTCTGGAGGCCGAGGTCGAAGGGGATGCCCGAGGCGCGGGCGAACCCGAGCGCCGCCGCGAGCCCAGACTCGGGCACGCCCACCACCACGTCGGCCTCGACCGGCGCCTCGGCGGCGAGCACCTCCCCCATCCGCAGGCGCGCCGCGTGCACGTCGGCGCCGTCGAGCGCGCCGTCGCCGCGGGCGAAGTAGATCCATTCGAAGGCGCACGGGGTCGGCACGGGCTCCAAGACCTGCCGGGCATGCAGACCGTCGTCGTCGGCCACGACGAGCTCGCCCGGGCGCACGTCGCGCACGAAGCGCGCGCCCATGAGGATCAGCGCGGACGGTTCGCTCGCGAAGACGTGGCCGGCGCCGTCCGGCAACTCGCCGATCACCAACGGACGCACGCCGTGGCGGTCGCGCAGAGCGATCACCTTCCGGCGGTCCATCAGGACGACGGCGAAGCCCCCCTCGAGCTCGCCCATGACGCGCGCGGTGGCGTCCTCGAGCGACAGGTGGGCGTAGCGCGCGACCAGGTTGATCATCACCTCGGAGTCGTTCGTGGTCTGGAAGACCGCGCCGTCCTCGAGC
>JAABSI010000077.1 GCA_011390455.1 Trueperaceae bacterium | reverse complement strand
CGCTTCGCCGCGGGTAGCATGGCGTTTGGCCGTCCTTGGGGCGGCGCGAGGAGGACCGTGCTCGAACTCTGGCTCATCCGTCATGGCGAGACTGCCGGCGACGCGTCGAGGCGCATCCATGGCATCACCGACGCGCCGCTGAACGCCCTCGGCCTGCGGCAGGCCGGCCTGCTCGCGCCGCGGCTCGCGGGGGTGAGCTTCGACGCCGTCTACGCCTCGGACCTGCAGCGCGCGCATCGCACGGCACTCACGGCTCTGCCCGGCGCCGAGGTGCGCCTCGACCGGCGGTTGCGCGGGATGTCCTACGGCGTTTTCGAGGACCGTACCTGGGAGGAGCTCGACGCCGACGAGACCGCCGAGGCGAACCACTGGCGCGAGGACCCCGTGGGGCGCAGGGTCCCGGGGGGTGAGTCGTACGGCGACCTGTGGGCGCGCCTCGAGTCGTTCCGGGCGGACCTGCCGGACGAGGGCCGCATCGCCGTCTTCACCCACGGCGGCGCGATCCGCATCCTGCTGTACGGCCTCCTGGGGAAGACCCGCCGCGACGGCCTGCGCTTCTCCGTTGCCAACACCAGCATCACGCGCCTGCGTCTGCGCCCCGACGGGGTGACGATCGTGACGCTGAACGACCACGCCCACCTGGACGGGATCGACGCGGCCGCCGCCCAAGCAAGCTAGCCATCGGTACCCGCCACTGCGCCGCGGGTAGCATGGCGTTTGGCCGTCCGAGAGGGGCGGCGCGAGGAGGACCGTGCTCGAACTCTGGCTCATCCGCCACGGCGAGACCGATTGGAACGTGCAGGACCGGATTCAGGGGTCGTCGGACGTGCCGCTCAACGCCGCGGGCCTGGTGCAGGCGCGGCGGCTGGCCCCCCGGCTGGCCCAGGTGGACTTCGACGCCGTCTACGCGTCGGATATGGTGCGCGCCCGCGTCACGGCGGATACGGCGCTGCCGGGCGCCGACGTGCGCCTCGACCCGAGGTTGCGCGAGCTGGCCTACGGGATCTTCGAGGGCAAGTCGTGGGCGACGCTCGATGCCGAGGAGGCGATCGAGGCGCGCCACTGGCACGAGGACCGTTACGGCCGACGCATCCCGGGCGGCGAGTCGTACGCCGACCTGCAGGCGCGCGTGGCGGCGTTTCGCGCCGAGCTCCCCGAGCGCGGCCGCGTGATCGCCTTCGCCCACGGTGGGACCATCCGCGCGACGCTCTACCTCGCGCTCGGTCAGCCCGTGCACGGCGTCTGGCGGCTCGAGATCGCCAACACCAGCATCACGCGCCTCGCCTTCGACCACCGTGGCACCACGCTGGTGACGGTGAACGACCACGCGCACCTCGACGGCATGGCCGTGGGGGCCTGAACCGAACGGCGCTACGCTGAGGCGGACCCACGCGCGGCGCTCGCGGCAACGGGTTTTGGGAGGCGAAGCCATGGACGCGATCGTGTTGGCCGGCGGCAGGTTGCCGCCCGAAGGCCCGGCGAGCACCACCGTGCCCGGCGGCCTCAAGTGCCTCCAGGAGGTGGGCGGCCGGACGATGCTGCAGCGGTCGCTCGACGCGCTCTCGGACGCGCGCGGGATCGGGCGCGTCATCGTGGTCGGCGTACCCCCCGAGACGGCGCTGGATTGCACCCATCCGCTCGAGGTCATCCCGGCCGAGCGCGACATGATCCGCAGCCTACAGACGGCCGCGGCGCGGCTCGTCTCGGCGGCGACCGGCGGTGCGTCCGCCGATGCCCAGGCCCTCGTCGTCTCGGCCGACGCCCCGCTCGTGACCGGCGAGATGCTCGACTGGATGATGGACCGCGCCCTCGAGGGCGGCGCCGACGTCACGATCACGACCGTCGAGCGCGCCGTGATGGAGACGCGCTTCCCGGGCTCCAACCGGACCTACGTGCGACTGCGCGACGCCGAACTGTGCGGCGGCGACGTCGCCGCCTTCCGGCTCGCCATCGCCGACCGCGGCGTCGAGCTGGCCGAGCGGCTGGTGCGTGCGCGCAAGCACCCCTGGCAGATCGCCGCCATCGTCGGTCCCGGCACGCTGGCGGCCTTGATGGCCGGCAGGCTGACCCTGGCGCAGGCGCTGCGCGCGCTCAACGAGCGGCTCGACCTGGAGCTGAACGTCCTCGTCAGCCCCTACGCCGAGATGGCGATGGACGTCGACAAGCCGGCGCAGCTCGCGCTCGTGCGCGCCGCGTTGCAGGCGCGCGAGCTCGAGGCGTGGGGGTAGGCGCGCCTGGACCGCGGGGGCAGACAGCGCTTCAGCGGAAGGTGCGCTTGCGCCAGTGCCGCCACACGAGCGGCCAGATGAACAGCAGGGGTCGGCGCCGCACGCGCTCGGGGATCTCGACCGGTCGACCGGTGTGGCGCTCGAGTTTCCACGCGATGTAGTCGAGGCCGCCGTCGAAGGTCGCCAGGCCCTTGATCAGGCGCAGGAGAGAGAGCAGCTTCCCCCACGTGCCGCGCAGGGCCCAGTCGATCCGCGCCGGGGTGGCGTGCGCCGATCGGGCGGCGTGCGTGGCCAGCACCGCCTCGCCGGTCGCCCGGAAGTACGCGGGGTAGGTGGCGACGAGGGCGGCGGGCCGGTCGTTGCCCTCGGGACGCAGCTCGGCGCGGTAGCTCAGGCGCAGCGCGCCGGTCCAGTAGCCGATGGCGTCGGCCGGGTCGCTCAGTCGTGGCCAGGCCCGCCAGGCGAGCGTCTCGACCGCTTCGACCAGGCCGTCGATCAGTGGCTCGGGGTCACGCGCGCCGACGATCGTCAGCGGCTGCGCGTAGCGCGCCCAGAAGTACGAGTGGAACGCCGTGCGTGAGACGCCGCGGCGGAACTGCCGTAGGGACACGACCGCCACCTTGCCGCGGACGGTGGCGCCGCCGGCAGCGCTCGCCTCGAGGTAGAAGACGCTCGGTGGCAGCAGCCGGCACCACCACGCCCCCCAGGGGCCTAGCGCCGCGTCGAGGTCGTCGACCAACACGTGCAGGTCGACGATCCCCTCGGCGCTGCCGCGCTGCCGACAGGAACCGTAGAACAGCGCCGCGACGATCGTCTCGCCGAAGCGTGCCGGCAGCGCCTCGACCAGGGTCGTCACCTCCGGCGGTGCCGGTCGCAGGGCCTCGGCGCGCACGGCCTCGCGCACCCGCGCGCGCTGCGACGCGTCGAAGCGGCCGTGGCTCACGTGCGCCGCCGCCCCAACTCGAGGAAGGCCAGCGGTCCGCCGACGGTGATGACGAGCGGCCCGGGCGCGTGCTGCAGCTCGCCGTCGAGCAGCCAGGTCTCGTCGACGTCGAGCACGGCGCTCGTGGCGCGCAGGCTGTGGTAGCCGGCGTCGTCGGGCAGGCCACGCACGCGGCCCCACAGCAGCGGCGGCAGGTAGCGCAGCGGTCGACGGGGTTGTGCGTCCATCCAGGTCGACACCAGCGGCCCACGGTGGTCGCCCCAGTACGGCCGCATGCCGATCGGCAGGCGGCCGAGGCTCGTCACCATGAGCGCCGACACCTCCGTGTGCGCGGGCGTCGCGCCGTCGAAGGCGAGGCCGACGGGCGTGGGCCGGTCGAACGGCGGCCGCCGTCGCGCCAGGCCCCACAGGCTGCGCGCGACCGCCAGCGCGACGCCGAGGTCGCCGCCGCGGGCGCGGCGTCGCAGCGCGCCCAGCCAGAACTCGACGCCGCGCACGACCGCGCCGAGGCCGACGAAGGTGCCCGCGGTGGGGCCATCGCCCGTCTCGATCGCCAGGATCGGGCGTCTCACGACGGGCCAATCGGCTCGCGGCAGCTCGCGCAGCGCGGCGTACGCGCGTAACGCGCGCCGCAGGTTCCCGACGCCGCTGAGGTCGTGGGCGCACATGTTGGCGGTGCCGCCGGGAAGCACGGCGAGTGGTGGGAGTTCGCTCAGCACGCCCCGGCGGGCGCACTCGGCCAGCAGCGTCTGGAGGGTGCCGTCGCCACCGTTGATGGCGAGCGCGTCCGGCCGCGCCTCGAGGATCGCGTCGAGCGCCGCCGGCAACTCGTCGACGGCGCGCGTCAGCAGCGACGGGCCGCCCAGGCCATCGAGCGGCAGACGCGCCCAGCGGCCGCCGCGGTTCCCGCGGCTGTCACCGTTGCTGAGCACGGCCAGGCGCGAGGGCGCTGCCGTGCCCACCTTCGCGTCGGAGGCGCACTGGGGAAGCATATCAGGCGCGAGTGACGGCCCCCGGAGTCGTGCCCCGGTGCCCGCGGGGCTACGTTCGGCCCGTCTGCGGTGCCTGGAGGATGCCGGTCGCGGCGGCGGTCCGGTCCCGAGCTGGCGCCGAGCGGGTCGGTTACGGGGCTTCGGCCCAACCCGCGAGCGCGAGCGGCAGCGCGAGGTGCTCCTCGTCCTCGGGATCGAACGGCGTCTCGCCGGCCTCGACGCCGTTGCGTGCGAGGAGGTAGGCGACGATGGCGGCGTAGGTGTCGTCTTCGAGGCTGCCGCCCGCGCCGAGGGGCATCGTGTCGTGGACGTACGTGTACAGCTCACCGAGGGTGCGCTCGGTCCAGCGGCGTTGGAAGATCGCACCGCGCAGTGGCGGGAAGTGCGCCATACCCTCGAGTTGGGCGGCGTGGCAGACGGCGCAGTGCTGCGCGTAGCCCTCCTTCCCGGCGTCGATCTGGACCTCCTCGACGGGGAGCGAGTTCAACTGCGCGCCGTTCGCTCCGTCCTTCCCAGACCCGGCGAGCGCGATCGAGACCGCGAGGGCGGCGAGGAGCAGGGTGAGGGTGACTCGTTGCACGGTGCGCGTGGCGTTGGTGCTGGGCGTTGCCATGCGGGGATCTCCTTCGTGGGGATGGGGTGCTGCGGTTTCGCCCGCGCGTCCCCGGGTCCCGTCGACAGCGGGTGGGCGGCCAAGAGCCACCCACCCGCTGCGAGCGTCGTTCGGGCGAACCGGGGGGTTGGGGCTCAGTTCCCCGCGACGATCTTCCAGACCTTGCCGGTCTCGCCCTGCGGGGCGTTGTTCTCGGTGGTCAGGACGTAGAGCTCGCCAGCGTGATCCTCGCCGAAGGCCAGGACGAACAGGTCGAGCTGCCGATCGAGCACGAACTCCCAGGCGTCATCGTCGCCGGGGGCGGCGACGAACAGCTTGCCGCCGGGCGCGGCGAAGCTCTGGCTCCAGTCGCCGAACACGTAGTGACCCACCAACTCGGGGATCTCCGAACCGCGGTACACGAACCCACCCGTGGTGGAGATGCCGCGGCCGGTCTCGGGGAAGCCGCCGGTGTGCTCGTAGGTGATGACGGGCATGATGAAGTCCTCACCCATCAGGCCCGTGCTCGCGCACTCGTCGAGCGGCTCGCGGTTGGATTCGACGTTGAAGCAGGACTCGCCCTCCATGACGCGCCAGCCGAGGTTCCCGGGGCCCGTCACGAGGTTGTGTTCCTCGTACATCCCCTGGCCGACGTCGCCGATCCACATGTCGCCGGTCTCGCGGTCGAACGAGAAGCGGAAGGGGTTGCGCAGGCCCCACAGGTAGATCTCGTCGCGGGCGCCGTGGCCGGAGGCCATGCCCGACCACACGATGTCGTCGCCCTCGGGCAGGTCGACGCCGCCGACGAAGGGGTTGTCGGACGGCACGGCGTAGCCGCGGCCGTCGTCGTCGTTCACGTCGATGCGGAGGATGGCGCCGAGCAGCGTGGTGACGTCCTGCCCGTTGCCCATCGGCGGGTGGAAGGGACCGTTGTCGTTGGAGTTGCCGCCGTCGCCCAGGGCGATGTAGAGGTAACCGTCGGGACCGAAGGCGACCTTGCCGCCGTCGTGGTTGAAGGCCGGCTGGTCGACCGCCAGCACCACGCGCTCGCTGGCATGGTCGGCGACGTCGGGGTCGTCCGCCGACACGCGGAACTCGGAGACGTGCGAGGTGTGGTTGAGCGCCGCCAGCGCGCCGTTGCGCAGCGGGGCGCTGTAGTAGACGTAGAAGAGGCCGTTGCTCTCATAGTCCGGGTGGAACGCCAAGCCCAGGAGCCCGCGCTCGTCGAAGCCCGGGCGGAAGGTCGTCAGGCGGTCGCGCACGTCGAGGAACGGCGTGTCGTGCACGTTGCCGTCCTCGTCGATGATGTGGACCAGGCCGATTTGGTCCACGACGAAGCGGCGGGCGTCGCCCGGTGCGGTGACCAGCGCCACCGGAGAGGTGAAGCCGTCGGCGACCAGCTCGAGCTCGAGGTCATCGAAGGCGTCCTGCGCCAGGGCGGCCGGGTTGGACACGAGCAGGAGCGCCGTCGCCGCGAGGGCGGTGAGGAGAAGTCGAACGAGGTCGTGGGTCGTGCGATGTCGGATCACGTGCGTCATCGGGTACCTCCGCGTGGGCGGTCGTGAGTGGGGCGTAGTTCGAACCTAGCCCAGTGAGGGGCTGCCGCACGTCGCGCAGCCTGCCAAGGCGGCCGCCCGTGGGACATGTGACCCTAGGTATGGCGCTTGAGACACGAGAAAATACAGGATTTGCACGCGCACTCTACACGTGCGACCGCATGCTCTCGGTGACCCGGAACGGGTTCGGGAGGCTGCTGGGGTTGCGGTGCGTCACGTCCGGCGGCGCTCCGCACGGGTACGCTCGATGTGTCCCCGCACGCACCGACGACCACATCGGCCGATCGGTCGTGCGCCGCACCCATGGAGGTGCCGAATGCGCGACCCGGACGATCGCTCCAGACTGAACGTGCCCGACGAGGAGAACGTCTACGCGAAGCATGGCCTGTACCCCTCCGGCGAGGGCGTGTCGGAGACCCCCATCCACGCGGCATACGAGGCGATCGCGCTGCGCAACGACCTCGCGCGCCAGCTCGAGAACGTCGTCGCCGGCGCCCGCGCGTGGGCGCGGGCCGACGGCGAGCAAGAGTCGAGCGACATCGCCGATGCGCTCGCCGAGCTCTACGACCGAGTGGGCGCGCCGCCCAAGCCCTGACGCGCGGCGCGGGCGCTCGTCAGCACATCGGCGGCGGGCGGCCACGTACGATGGGTCCGTCCCGACGTGGCGCGGGCCCTTAGCTCAGTCGGTCAGAGCAGGCGACTCATAATCGCTCGGTCGCGGGTTCGAGCCCCGCAGGGCCCACCATTTCATCAGGAGTGGCGGCCAGGACGCGATGCACCGGTCGTGGGGCGCTATGTCACGGCGAGCGGACGCTCAGGGGCCGCCGAAGTCGATCTGGTTGCCCGCGTTGACGATCTCCCAGACGGGCGGCAACGATGACGGCCCCGTCTGCACGCCGGACACCGACGTGCCCAGGTCGTTGCCGATCGCCATGAGGGTCGGGCCAACGGAGGCGTCGCGGCGATCCTGGATCTGCCACTCGGCGTTCCCGGTGATCGTGTTGCCGCCGGGGTCGTCCACCGTGCCGAGATCGATGGTGCCCGAGCTACTGGTCTCGATGCCGGAAGAGGCGCTGCCGGTGATGCGCGTGCCGCGGACGAAGAGGCTGGCCGCCTCGGCGATGTCGATCCCGTCGCCCCGGGCGCCGCTGATCACGCTGTCCACGACGCGGACCGCAGCGAAGTCGCCGATGGAGACGCCCTCGTCGCCGCCGGAGACCTCGACCCGCAGCAGCTCGACCACGGCGCCGCCGTCGAGCCTGATGCCACTACCGTCACCGTCGCCGGCGACCGCGCTGACGACCCGCACGTCTTCGAGGGTCGCCGTCCCGCCGGCGAAGTCGATCGTGTTGCCCGAGAAGCCCGAGAGCGTGACCCCCTCGACCGAGATGGTGCCGCTGAACGCCACCAACCCCTTCGTTTCCGGGTCGGACCCCTCGTACACGATGGACGCCAAGGCAGGCCCGACGCCTACGACCGTGCGTCCGGAGACGTCGAGGGGGAACGCCTCGCCGCTCGCGTCGCTGAACGTCCCGCACAGGAGTTGGAGGGTCGTGCCGAGAGGCGCCGAGTCGAGGGCTTGGGTGAGGCTGCGGTAGGGAGCGGCCAGGCTCCCGTCGCCCGAGGCGTCGCTGCCCGATCCCGACACGAAGATCCCCGTGGCGCCCTGTGCTGGGAGGCACTCGTCGAGGGCGGGGGGAGGGCTGCAACTCGCGAGCATCGCCGCGACGGAGAGGAGTGTGATGGATCGGCTGAGCTGGCTGCGCATGTGTCCTCCTTCGTGCACGCGATCGTGGCGCCCTTGGCCACGACGCTGGCGACAGTCTGGAAAGCGGGGCGTTACGCGGGCGTGACGCGGCGATCGACCGCGCGCTCGGCGACGTCGCCGAGCGCGGTCGCGAGTTCGAGCCCCGCAGGGCCCACCGATTCCTCAGGAACGTCGCCCTGGAAGCGAGTCTCCGGTCGTGCCGAGGTCGCTTCCCGCCGCTATGGAGGCTCGCCCGCGCCGCCCCCTCCGTCGGGCGCGGCAACGACGTAGCTGACGACGTTCTTCCCCTTCAGCTTGGCCTGGTACATCGCGGTGTCTGCGGCGCGAAGGAGCGCCCGCGGGTCGGCCCCGTCGTTCGGGTACAGGGCGACGCCGATGGACGTCTGCACGCTCACCGTCGTTCCGGCCACCTCGATGGGGTGGCTGACGACCGCGAGGAGCTTCTCGGCCACGCTGCAGGCCTCGTGCAACGCCGACATCTCGGGGAGGATGACGACGAACTCGTCGCCGTGGATCCGCGCCAGCATGTCGCTGGCCCGCAGCGAGTGCCGCAGGCGCCGCGCCACCTCGATGAGAACGACGTCGCCGCTCGCGTGGCCCAGGTCGTCGTTGATGGCCTTGAAGTTGTCGAGGTCGAGGAACAGGACGGCGAAGGGCCGTCCGTGGCGGTCGGCGGAAGCGACGGCCTCGCGCAGCTTCTCCTCGAACAGGAGCCGGTTCGGGAGTCCCGTCAGCACGTCGTGGTGGGCGTGGTGACGTAGGAGCGCGACGCTCTCCATCAGGGCGCGCTCGGCCCGCTTCCGCTCGGTGATGTCGGTGAACAGGACGGCGACGCTGCGCTCCCTGGGCTCGCCGATGCGGAAGGCGTAGATGTCGTACCAGCGATTCAGCGCCTCGACGTGATCCACGAACCGGGTCGGTTCGCCCGTGCGGGCGACGTTGCCGTAGGTCTCTATCCAGAGCGGCTCGATGTCGGGAACGAGCTCGGTGACGGTGCTTCCCACAGGCTCCGAGAGGCCGGTGTGGCGCTCGAAGGCGGGGTTGACCTCGACGTAGCGAAAGTCGATCGGCCGCTGGTGCTCGTCGAAGATCAGCTCGAGGATGCAGAACCCCTCGTCGATCGACTCGAACAGGGTCCGGTAGCGGTTCTCCGAGACGGCGAGGGCGCGTCGGGCCCAGACCTGCGCGGAGATCTCGCTGAAGTAGCAGACGAGGCCGTTCGTGCCGTCGGGGAGGCGGATGCGGTCCATCCGCCAGTCGTAGTACTGGGTGAGGCCGTCTGAGCGCATCCCCGCCATCTCCGGCTCGTGGTGCGAGATGCCGGTCGACAGGGTGAGGCGAGCGATCCGCAAGATCTCGTCCGCGATCGCCTTCGGCCATAGGCGGCGGACGGCTTCGTCGTAGTCGAGACCGATGGGGTCGAGGATGTCGCCGAAGGCCGGGCGGCCGGTGGGGTTCACCTCGACGATCCGGAAGTCGGCGTCGAGGAGGTAGACGCCGATCGGCGCCTGCTGGACCAGCGCGTGGAACTGCTCGCTCCGGTAGCGGAGTTCTTCCTCCGCCAGCTTGCGCGCGGTGACGTCGGTGAAGTGGAGGGCCACCCGCTGGCTCGCCGGCCTCCCGAAGGGCCAGGCGTACACGTCGAACCAGCGGCGCAGCGGGTGGGCCTCGTTGACGAAACGGACGGGCTCGCCGCTACGGGCGACCTCGCCGTAGGTCTCGATCCAGAAGGGCTCGATGTCGGGCAGCGCCTCGCGGGCGGTCCTGCCGAGGAGGTTGGGTGTGCCGGCATGCTGCTCGAAGGCACGGTTGATCTCGACGAAGCGGTAGTCGACGGGGCGACCGCCGTCGTCGAAGATCATCTCGATCACGCAGAACGCCTCGTCGAGCGCGTCGAACACCGTGCGGTAGGACGCCGAGAGTGCCTCCTCGGTCGCATCGTGCACGGCGGCCGGCAGGATCTGGGGATCGGCTTCTTTCATGTGGCCATCTCCCGACGGGCGGGCCATCGAGGCCGCGCCCCATGCGAGGACGCCGCCTGCTCCGGTGTGGGCGCTACCGCGCCGCGAACGTGTCGCAGGCGTTCGGGTCGCCCGTGTCGAAGCCGGTTCGGAACCACTGCGTCCGCTGCGCGGACGAGCCGTGGGTGAAGGTCTCCTGGTTGGGGATGCGACCCGTGCGCCCGGCCAGGCGGTCGTCGCCGACGGCCGCGGCGGCGTTGAGACCTTCCTCGAGGTCGCCGTGCTCGAGGATCGAGCGCGCCTCGGCCGACGCCGCCCACACGCCGGCGTAGCAGTCGGCCTGCAGCTCGAGCGCCACCGACAGCGCGTTGGCGTCGGCCGGGCGGGCCTGCTGGGCGCTGCGCATCGCGTCCATGGTGCCGAGCAGGTGCTGCACGTGGTGGCCGATCTCGTGCGCGATCACGTAGGCCTCGGCGAAGTCGCCCGGGGCGCCGTAGCGTTCGCGCAGCGTGTCGTAGAACGACAGGTCGAGGTACACGCTCGTGTCGGCGGGGCAGTAGAAGGGCCCGGCGGCCGCCGGCGCGACACCGCAGCCCGACTGGACCGCGTCCCGGTACAGCACCAGCGTGGCGTCGTGGTAGTCGACGCCGCTGCCGTCGAACGCGCCCTGCCAGGTGACCTGGACGTCGTCCAGAACGTAGGAGACGAAGCGGACGTGCTCCTCTTCCGCGGCGAGCGACTGCTCGGTCGGCGCCGCGGTCTGGGGGGTGCCGGTGGTGGCGGTCGGGCTCAGGCCGAGCAGGGCGAACAGGTCGGTGCCGGTCAGGGCGCTCAGCGCGAACACCAGCAGCACGCCGCCGATGCCGAGCGGGATGCCGGCGCGCGCGATCGGGCTGCGGCGGCCGCGGCGGTCTTCGAGGTTCGGGCTGCGTCCTCGGTCTTCCCACTTCATGCTGTCTCCTCCCTTCGCGGCGGACCGCGCGCCGGAGATGCGGGTGGCTGGGGAGATGGCTTCACGATACGGCCGTGCGTTCGGCGCTCGCGTGCTCACTGCGCACATCGACCCGCCCCCGCTGGCCGACGCGCACCGCGTGGTGAAGCATGGGCCGACGACTGCTTCGGGCCTATCCCGCGTTCGCCCCGCCGCCAGCGTCCGCGAGCACACCCTCGCCCTCGATGCGCACGCGACGCCGAGGGAGGTAGCGTCCGTCGTCCCAGTCACGCAAGAAGGCGACGAGCTCCTCGCGGACGTGGCAGTGGAGGTCCCAGGCGGTGCTGGCGTTCTTGGCGCTGCACAGCACGCGGACCTGCACCGTGTCCTCCTTGGCGTCGATGACCTGGAGCCGCGGAGCCTGCACCCGATCCCAGTCCTCGGTGGCTTCGAGCACCTCGACGTACCGGCGCCGCAGGGCCTCGACCGGCGTTCGGTAATCGACGTGCAGAATCACCGGCAGGATCATGTTGGCCTGGGTCATCTCCCAGTTCTCCAGCGGGTGGGCGATGATGTAGCGGTTCGGCACCGCGATGCGGCGCTCGTCCCAGGTCCGGATGACGACGTAGGTGTACGTGATGTCCTCGATCGTGCCCCAGTTCTCCTCGAAGTAGACCGCGTCGCCGATCCGGATCAGCTGCGTCAAGGCGATCTGGATGCCTGCGACGACGTTGCTGAGCGAGCCCTGTGCGGCCACGCCCAGGATGATCCCGGCCACACCGGCGGAGGCGAGGAGCGACGCCCCCACCGTCCGGAACGTTTCGAACTGGGCCAACGCGACCGCGACGCCGACCAACACCACCGCGAACACGATGGTGCGGCGGGCGACCGACAGGTTGGTGAGATGCAGCCGCGCGCGTTTCCCGTCCGGTTCCGGCATCCCTGCAAGCCGTTGTTTGACCACGAACTCGGAGAGCGAGTTGATGGTGTTGATGGCGAGCCACGTGATCGCGACAACGAACAGGGCCGCCAGCGTCGTCGCGATCCAGCGGCCGGACGGTCCCGAGAGCGACAGCATGGTGCTGCTCGTCAGCCACAGGACCGACACGCTGGTCAGCACCGCGATCGGCCTCGCCGCATCTTTGACGAGGCCGCGGAGGCGCCGGCGCTTCGACGCCGCCAGCCACCGCAGGACCAGGCGTTGGAGGCCCAGCCCGATGGCGAGCGAGAGCAAGATGAGCAGGATGAACCCTAGCCATTGCCACACCGGCGCGGCGCCGAACGTGGCCCATGCCCACGCCGGCGCGTTCCGGTCGAACCAACCGGGGCCATGTCGCTCGTACAGGACGTCGATGGAGCGCACGGTGCTGCGCGCGATCAGCCACACGGGCGGCGTGTCGGAGGGCTGGACGCGCTCGAGGCGGATCTCCACCGGCGCGATGCCGCCCGAGACGTCTCCGACCCGCAGGTTGTGGCGGGGCGCCGGCGCCGTCAGAGCCTCGTCCTCGAGGAACGCGGAGGACATGTCCCGTGCGCCGTCGGGTCGGTCGGGTAGCTCGCGCCAGTCGACGTCGAGGCGGCGTTCGAGCACGAAGTAGAGCTTCTCCGCGAGGTCGGGGCCCCGATCGATGCGCTCGAGCATCGGCAGGTCGGAGAGGTTCAGGACCCCGGCGGCCTCGGCGAAGCGCCCATCCGCTCCCGCCTCGAGGAACGTCTCGAGTGCGGAGCGTGGCGTTCGGAGCTCGGCCGGGAGGTCGTCGCCGCCGGTCCACGGGCCGAGGTCGGAGGCGAGTTCCATGCCGGCGCTCTCCACAGGGGTGCCGCGCGGCTCTGCCCCAGTGGCCCATGGCGATACGAGGACCGCGGCGCACGCGAGCCAGCGAGCGAGCCGCGGCAGCAGACGCGCATCCATACACGAGTATGGCACCGTCGCTCCCCGAGCCGGCATGCAACTGACGTTGGGCGCGAACCCCCTGCTCCCCGACGGCCCGCTTGGCGGCAGCCCGAAGCCGCTCGGCCAGAACACGGGGGTACGTCGGGGCACGACGTACGGTGAACGATGACCCAACGAGCGAAAACCCGAGCGAGTCGCTGTGAACCCGACCGTCCGCTGACCGGCTCGCGCGCGCTCGGCGCTCGCCGTCGGCCTGGTGTGTGCCCTCGCCGTCGGCTGCGCGGGGCCGTCGAACCCTGACCCGATGCCCGATCCGACCCCCGACCTCACCGTCGAGCTGGCGCCGGTGGCGCCGGGGTTCGAGACACCGGTCGCGGTGACGAATGCCGGCGATGGCTCCGGGCGACTCTTCGTCGTCGAACGCGGCGGCCTCGTGCACGTCGTCGTGGGCGGGGTCGTGCAGGCGACGCCGTACCTCGACCTGAGCGCCGCCCTCGGCGCCGTGGAGGGCGAGAACGGCCTCCTCGGGTTGACCTTCCACCCGTCGTTCGCATCCAACGGCAGGCTGTTCGCGCACTACGTCGACGATGCCCGCGGCAACGTGCTGGCCGAGCTCCTCGCCGATCCGCCCAGCGCGGACACGGTCGACGCGGGGACGCTCGACGTCCTGCTCCGCGTCGAGACCACGACCGACTTCCACGTGGGCGGCCACGTGGCGTTCGGCCCTGACGGCTACCTGTACGCGGCCCTCGGCGACGGCGGCAACCGGTCCGCCGCGCAGGACCTCGCGGACCCGTACGGCGGCCTGCTGCGGCTCGACGTCGATGGCGCCGTGGTGCCCGCGGTGCCGGCCGACAACCCCTTCGTCGATGCCCCTGGAGCGCGGCCCGAGACGTGGGTCTACGGGCTCCGCAACCCGTGGCGCTTCTCGTTCGACGCCGAGACGGGCGACCTCTGGATCGCCGAC
>JAABSI010000007.1 GCA_011390455.1 Trueperaceae bacterium | reverse complement strand
GACGGTCGAGGCGCTCGAGACGCTCGCGGCGGTCGTGGCCGCCGACCCGTCGCTCCGGGTCGACGGCGATCTGGTGGTCGACGTGATCGTGGGCCACGCGGTGCGGCGGGCGTGGCTCGACGCCGCGAGCCACGGTGCGGCCGACGCCGAGGCGGCGCGCCAGGCCGCCGCCGACCGCTACGACGTCGACACCGCCGCGGCCTGGGCCGCCTTCTACGACCGCTCGCCGGACGACGTCCCGCGCTGGTTCGTGGCGGCGCTGCGCGGGCTCACCGGGTCCGGCGCCTGACGGCGCCGCGGCTCACCGTCCGCCCAGCACCACGTCCGTCCAGCGCGCGATCCAGGCGTCCACGGACGCCCCGTCGAGGTCGGCGGGCAGCGGCATCAGCTCGTCGATCGCCGGGACGTCCGCGTAGCGCTCGAACGCGTCGGGCAGCGCCACCCCTTCGCGCACGGGGTACACGAACATCGAGAGCGGCACGTCCGCCTGGAACGGCTCCTGCAGCAGGAAGTCGATCAGCTGGCGGGCGGCGTCCGGGTTCGCGGCGCCCTGCAGCACGCCGGCGGTCTCGACCTGGCGCACGCTGCACCCAGAACAGCGCAGGTTGACCGTCGGCGGCGCATCCGGGTCGATCGGTCCTTCCGCGAAAAGCACCTCGGCGGCCGGACTGCTGGCGTAGGAGAGCACGATCGGCCGATCGCCGCCATAGCGGGTGAAGTCCGCGTAGTACGCATCGCTCCAACCGGCGCGCACCGCGAGGCCGTTGGCGCGCAGCGCCGCCCACCAGTCGAAGGCGGCGTCGGCGCCCCACAGGCCGATCGTGCCGAGGAGCAGGGAGAGCCCCGGGCTCGACGTCGCCGGGTCGGTCACGACCGTCAAGCCGGCCCAGCGCGGGTCGGCGAGGTCGGCCAGCGAGGTCGGGAGCGGCACGCCGTTCGCTTCGAACCAGCCGCGGTCGAGGTTGAAGCCGACGAACCCGGCGGTGACGGGGGTGACCAGGTCGTCGGCGGCCACCCGGTACGCCGGGGCGACCGCTTCGAGCTCGGGGCTGCGGTAGGGCTCGAAGACCTCGGCCGCGCGGGCGCGCGCGAGCAAGCCCTCGTCGACGCCGAACAGCACGTCGGCGACCGGACGGGCGCGGGTGAGCGCGGCGCGGTTCAGCGCCGAGCCGGCGTCGCCCGCCTGCACCAGCACCACCTCGATGCCCGTCTCCTCGGTGAAGGCGTCGAGGACGTCGCGCGACACCGCGAAGCTGTCGTGCGTCATCAGCACCACGCGTTGGGCGAGGGCGGGCGAGTTCAGGGCCGCGAGCGCGAGCAGCGGCAGGAGGAATCGGACGCGCATGGGGAACCGTCCTTCCGTCACCGGGAGGGGCACCTGCGCTCGGGTACGTGGGGGAGGGGTCGTGCGCGTCACGCTCCCTCCGCCCGCACGACCGGGTTCAGGTTCCTAGGGTGTCTCTCAGCCCTCGCGCTTCGCGGGGGCACCCCTGGTGACGCCGTCAGTCTACCCGGTGGCGTCGACCCGAACGGTCGTCGCTGCGCGGCGCGGCACCCGCCACGCCGCCAGCAGCCCGGTGATCGCGAAGAGCGCCGCCGCCGCCAAGAAGACCACCGCGTAGTCGGCGCCGACCGGCTCGCGGCCGACGACGACCGCTGCGACGAGCGCGCCGCCCACCACGGGCGAGACCGCCCGCGCGGTCGAGACGATCGCGTTGTCGAGGCCGTACACGCTGCCGGCTTCGCCCCGGTCGGTCAGCTGCGCGAGCATCGCCGAGATCGCCGGCAGCACGCCGCCGATGGTGGCGCCCGTGAGCGCGTAGAGCGCGACCAACTGCCAGGCCGATTCGACGAAGGCGATCGGCACGTACACGATCGCCGTGGCGAACGAGCCCGCGATCAGGATCGGCCGGTGGCCGATGCGGTCGCCGAGCTTGCCCAGCGCGATCGACGTGAAGGTACCGGTCGCCGAAGCGGCGCCGATCGCCATCCCGGTGACGATGCCCGACGTCGCGGCGCCCGCCATCAGCCCGGTCACGAAGAGCGGCAGGAACGGCACGATCATCGTGCGGCCCATCCAGGCCGAGAAGCGCACGAGGAACACGACGCCCACCCCGGGCGCCCGCAGCACGTGGGCGAAGGCCGCCCCCATGCCGCCCACCATGCTCCGTTCGGTGCGCGGTTGGGGGACGAACGACTCGCGCACCAGCGTGCTCACCAGCACCCCGGCCACCGCGAGCAGCACGGCGGTCAGCACGAAGGCGGCGCGGTACCCGAAGGCGTACTCGAACAGCCCCCCGAGCACGGGCCCGACGGAGACCCCGGCCCAGAGCGCGGTCTGCATCACCCCCATCGCGTACCCCATGCGCTCCTTGGGCGCGGTCGAGGCGACGAGCGAGGTGGCCGCCGACACCACGCCGGTGACCAACCCCTGGATGAGGCGCAGGGCCACGAGCTCTTCGGACGAGCGCACGAAGGCCATGAGCAGGATCACCACCGCCCCGCCGTACATGGCGCGCTCGACCATCGGCTTGCGGCCCCAGCGATCGGAGAGCGCCCCCCAGATCGGCGAGGCGATCGCCATCGCGACCCCTTGGACGCTGAACACCAGCGTCACCATCAGCAGCACCGGCGCGCCGGTGCTGCTGCCGAGGTGCTCGACGAAGTTCGGGAGGAACGGGAAGATCGTGGAGAAACCGATCGCCGACAGGAGCTGCGCGGTGAACATCACCCACAGCACGCGCCGCCAGCCGCTGGGGGCGGGGGCGGCGGTCGGCGGGGCGGTCACGCGGCAGGATACCGCCGGACGCGCGGTGCACCACGCCCCGGGCTGCGCGTCGAGGACACGCCCGGGGCGGGCGCCACCGCGCGCCCGTGCGGGTCCGGCTCAGTTCTCGACGACGATCACCTTGGTCCCGGCGAGCTGGTCGCCCCAGCGGCGACCTTCGGGGTCGTTCAGGACGCGCAGGATCTCGATGACCACGAGCACGAGGCCGGCGAGCCCGACGAACGGGATCAGGATCCAGCCGATCACCGGAACGTAGATCAGGACCTGGGCGAGCGAACCGAGCGTGAGCGGCCAGTTGCGCATGACCGAGGTGCTCAGGTCCATCGGCTGGCCGTCGAGCCGCACCGGACGCAGCTTCATGAGCTTCTTGCCGATCGAACGGCCGTCCATGAAGTCGAAGTCCAGGCCGTCGCGGGCGAGCACGTACGCGATGCCCACCAACCCGCCGATGACGGGCACCAGGCCGATCGCGGCCACGGCGACGGCGTCGATCAGGAAGGCCAGGAAGCGCGCGACCGTGTCGGGCTTGCCGCCGATCGGGCCCGAGCTCCCCGACGTCGGGGGCGGGGGCTGCGTGGGGGGCGGGGTGGGCGTGGGGGCGTCCATGCGGGCTCCTCTCGAGTCGGGGCGCGTGCCGTCGGACGCGATCATCCTACGGGACGCGCGGGGCCCGTGCCCCGCCGGCGCCCCTTAGGATGGTCGCATGGCCGGATCCCACGTCTTCTACGTCGTACCCACCGGGTCGGGTGCCGGGCTCACGTCGGTGGCGCTCGGCATCGTGCGCGCCCTCGACCGCGAGGGGCTGCGCGTCCGCTTCTTCAAGCCCATCCGCCAGCCCGGCGACGCGGAGGGGCCCGAGCGCTCCACCCACTTCGTGCGCGCGCTCACCGCGCTCGAACCGCCCGAGCCCATGCCCTTCCGCGACGCCGAGGCCCGACTCGCCGTCGGCGACGTCGGCGGTCTGCTCGAGGCGGTCGTCGCGCGCTTCCAGGGCATCGCCGAGGGCGCCGACGTGGTCGTGGTCGAGGGGCTGGTGGCGACCGGCGCGCACCCGAGCCTCGACACGGTGAACGCGGAGGTGGCGCGGGCGCTCGACGCCGAGGTCGTGTTCGTCGGCGCGCTCGGGCGCCAGACGCCGGCCGACTTCAACGACCGCCTCGCGACGACCGCCCAGCTGTTCGGCGGCGCGGCGGCGCCCAACGTCCTGGGCGTCATCGTCAACCGGCTCAACGAGCCAACCCTCGAGGTGGTGGGGGGCACGCGGACGGGCGCCATCCCGGCCGAACGGGAGCTCGACGCCGAGGCGCTGCGGCGCGAGGTGCCGCTCCTCGAGCAGGGGCTCGCGCTCATCGGCGCCGTCCCGTGGCAGCCGCAGTTCGCGGCCCCGCGGGTGCTCGACGTCGCGCGCCATCTGGGTGCGCGCACGCTCCACGAGGGCGAGATGGCCACCCGCCGGGTGATCGACGTCTCGATGGTCGGGCGCACGCTGCGCAACATGACCCATCGGCTGCGGCCCGACGCGCTGATCGTCACGCCGGGCGACCGCGAGGACGTGCTCGTCGCGGCCTGCATGGCGGCGCTCAACGGCGTCCCGCTGGCGGGCGTGGTGCTCACCGGCGGCATCGACCCCGATCCGTCGGTGCTCGAGCTCTGCCGCAAGGCCTTCGAGACCGGCCTGCCGATCCTGACGGTCGACACCGACTCGTACGTGACGTCGGCGCGCGCGGCCGCGATCAACCTCGAGGTGGCGATCGACGACCTCGACCGCATGGAGCGGGTGATGGACGCGGTCGCCAGCGAACTCGACACGACCTACCTGCGCGAGCGGGTCGCCACCGATCGCGAACCGCGGCTGTCGCCGGCGGCCTTCATGCACCGGCTCGTCGTCCGCGCGCGCGCGGCCGACCGGCGCATCGTGCTGCCCGAGGGCGAGGAGCCGCGCACGATCCGGGCGGCGGCGGAGTGCCAGGAGCGCGGCATCGCGCGCTGCGTGCTCCTCGGGCGGCGCGAGGAGATCGAGCGGGTCGCCGCCAGCCAAGGCGTGGCGCTGCCCGAGGGGTTGGAGGTGCTCGAGCCCACCAAACATCGTCGGGAGCGGTACGTGGCGCCGATGGTCGAACTGCGCCAGCACAAGGGGCTCGACGCGACGCTCGCGCGCGAGCAGCTGAGCGACACCGTGGTGCTCGGGACGATGATGCTGGCGCAGGGCGAGGTCGACGGCTTGGTGTCGGGCGCGGTGCACACCACCGCCGACACCGTGCGGCCCGCGCTGCAGCTCATCCGCACCCGCCCCGGCGCCAAGCTCATCAGCTCGGTGTTCTTCATGTGCCTCCCCGAGCAGGTGGTCGCCTTCGCGGACTGCGCGATCAACCCGGACCCGAACGCCGAGGAGCTCGCCGACATCGCGCTCCAGACCGCCGCTTCGGCCGAGGCCTTCGGAATCCCGGCGCGGGTGGCGATGCTCTCGTTCAGCACCGGGACCTCGGGGGCGGGCAGCGACGTCGACAAGGTGCGCGAGGCGACCCGCATCGCGCACGCGCGGCGCCCCGAGCTGGTGATCGACGGGCCGCTGCAGTACGACGCGGCCACCGCCCCCGACGTCGCCCGCCAGAAGGCCCCCGGAAGCGCCGTGGCGGGCCGCGCGACGGTTCTGATCTTCCCGGACCTCAACACCGGCAACACCACCTACAAGGCGGTCCAGCGCAGCGCGCACGTGGTCGCGATCGGGCCGATGCTGCAGGGCCTCAACCGGCCGGTGAACGACCTCTCCCGCGGGGCGCTGGTCGACGACATCGTCTACACGATCGCGCTCACCGCGATCCAGGCCGCCGCGGGGTAGGGCGACGCACGTGGACCGGTCGGTCGGGTAGGCTCGCGGACGGCATGCACGTCGCCCCGACCACCCTCGACAAGCTCGCCTTCGAGCGCGTCCTCGACGCCCTCGCGGAGCGCTGTCAGACCCTCGCGGGCCAGGCCCGCGCGCGGACGCTGCGCCCGGACCTCGACCTGGAGGCGCTCGCCGAGGCGCACGAGCGCGTGGACGAGGCCCTCACCGGCGACGCGATCGCCCTCGGCGGCGTCGAGGACGTGCGGCCGCTCGTCGAACGGGTCGTCGAGGGCGGCATCCTCGAGGGCCCGGAGTGCCTCGCGATCGCCTACACCATGGACTCGGCCGCCACCGTCAAGCGTGCGGTCGCCACCTCCGGGCGGCCCCGCCTGACCGAGCTGGTGGCCCGGATGGGGAGCTTCGACGCGGCGCTCCGGTTGGTGCGCGAGCAGCTCGACGCTCAGGGCGAGGTGCGCGACGACGCCACCCCCAAGCTGCGCGAGATCCGGCGGCGCCTCCAACCCCTTCGGGGCCGCATCCGCGAGCGCATGGCTCAGCTGCTGCAGCAGTACGCCACGCACGTCCAGGACCCGATCGTGACCCTGCGGCGCGACCGCTACGTGATCCCGGTGAAGGCCTCGTCGCAATCGCGGGTGCCCGGACTGGTGCTCGACACGTCGGACTCCGGGGCGACCGTGTTCGTGGAACCGGCCGCGGTCGTGCCGATGAACAACGAGTTGGCGCTGCTCGAGTTCGAGGAGCGCGACGAGGTCCGCCGCATCCTGGTGGCGCTCGGGCAGCGGCTCGCCTTCGACCCGGCGTTGGCCTCGACCCTCGAGGCGCTCGAGGAGCTCGACGGGGTAGCCGCCGCCGCGCGCCTCGCACGGGACTGGAAGCTCGCGCGCCCCGAGGTCGGCGCCGACCTGCCGGTCCGACTGCCGGGCGCGCGCCACCCGCTCATCGAGGGCTGCGTACCCAACGACGTGTTCCTCGACGATGCCGCGCGGCTGCTGGTGCTCACCGGGCCCAACGCCGGGGGCAAGACCGTGCTGCTCAAGACGCTCGGGCTGGCTGTGCTCATGGCGCACGCGGGGCTGTTCGTGGCGGCCGGTGCGCAGGGGGCGCGCCCGGGACGGGTGACGCTGCCGGCTTTCCGGGCGGTGCTGACCGACATCGGCGACGAGCAGAGCATCGAGGCGTCGCTGTCGACCTACGCCGCGCACCTGACCAACCTCAAGCGCATCGTCGAGCACGCCGGCCCCGACACCCTCGTGCTGATCGACGAGCTCGGTTCGGGCACCGATCCGGACGAGGGCGCGGCGCTGTCGCAGGCGATCTTGGAGCAGGTGTTGGCCCAGCGCGCCTACGGCGTCGTGACCACCCACCTGGCGCCGCTCAAGGTCTTCGCGGCGCAGCGCCCCGGGGTGCGCAACGCCGCGATGCGCTTCGACGTCGACCGGCTCCGCCCGACCTTCGAGCTGGCCGTCGGCCAGCCCGGGCGCTCGTACGCGCTCGCCATCGCCGAGCGCGTCGGGCTCGGGACGGCCCTGCTCGAGCGCGCCGCCGAGGTGCTCGGTCCCGAAGGGGCGCGCCTGGAGCGGCTCCTCGAGACCTTGGAGCGCCAGCGCGAGGCCCTGCAGGCCGAGCTCGACCAGGCGCGCGGGGCGCGCGACGCCGCGGTGGGGGAGGCCGAGGTGCTGCGGGCCCAGATCGAGAAGCTGCGCGCCCAGGAGGCGGCGCTGCTCGAGCGCGCCGCGGCCAAGGCCGACGCGCTGCTGCAGGACACGATGGAGCGCGCGCGGTCCGCCCGCGCGATCGCGAAGGGCGACCCGGCCCAGCGCGGCAAGGCGGTCGAGGCGATCGCGCAGCTCCGGCGCGAGACCAAGGCGAAGGCGCCGCGGGCGCCCAGGGCGCCCACCGGCCCGACGTTGGGGGTCGGGTCCGTCGTGCGCGTCGAGGCCTACGGGGCCGAGGGGCCGGTCGTCGAGGAGCGCGGCGACGCCCTCCTGGTCCAACTCGGACTCCTGAAGGTCGAGGTACCGCGGCACGAAGCCACGCTCGTGCGCGGCGCGGAGCCGGCCAAGGTCGCCGCCCCGGTCGCGCCCGGCGCCGGCTTCGAGCGCGAGCTGAACGTGCGCGGCGAGCGCGTCGAGGACGCCCTGGAGAAGGTCCGGACGTTCGTCGAGGAGGCGCAGGCGCTCAAGGTGGCGAGCGTCCGCATCCTCCACGGCAAGGGGACCGGTGCACTGCGCGACGCGGTCCGGCGGTACCTTCGCGACGAGAAGCGCGTCGAGCGCTTCGAGGACGCCGTCCCGTACGAGGGTGGCCACGGCGTGACCGTGGCGTACCTGCGCGTCTGACGTCCACCGCGCGTCCGCGCGGGTAGCGTGGCGCATGCCTCGACCCGCCCCCCGACCGCGCGCGATCGTCTTCGACCTCGACGGCACCCTCGTCGACTCCCTGCCCGACATCGTCGGCGCGTTCCAAGACGCCTTCGGCACGCTGGGCCTCACCCCGCCCGCGGCGGAGTCGGTCCGGAGCCGGGTCGGGTTGCCCCTGGAGTCCATGTACGCCGATTTCGCCGCCGCGGCGCACGTGCCCGCGCTCGTCGACGCGTACCGGCGGATCTACCCGCAGCGCTTCACGCGCACGTCGCGCGTGTTCCCCGGGGTCGTGGAGGTGCTCGCGGAACTGCGCGACCACGGGTTCCGGCTCGCGGTGGCGACGACCAAGCGGAGCGACATGGCGACGCGCTTCGTGGCCGCGATGGGGCTCACGAACGCGCTCGACCACGTCCAAGGGACCGATGGCTTCCCCCACAAGCCGGCGCCCGACGTGGTGCACCGGGCGCTCGCCGCGCTGGACGCCGACGGCGCCTGGATGGTGGGCGACACGACCCACGACATCGGTGCGGGCAAGGCGGCCGGCCTCGCCACGTTCGCGGTCACCTGGGGCACGCACGATGCCGCAGCGCTGGCGCAAGCGGCCCCCGATCGTCTGGAAGCGGACTTGGCGACGCTCGTCGACGCCGTCCTCGGTTAGCCTGCCGCATGAACCACGTCGAACGGCAATACGTGATCGACGCGCTGGCGGAGGACGCCTGGCGCATGTTCCGGATCCTGGGTGAGTTCACCGCGGGATTCGAGGAGATGGCCGACGTCCAGAAGGCCGTCACGATCTTCGGCTCGGCCCGCAAGGGTCCCGAGAGTCCGGACTACGAGCGCGCCGAGCAGCTCGCCGCCGACCTCGCCCACCATGGCTACACCGTCGTGACGGGCGGCGGGCCGGGCATCATGGAGGCCGGCAACAAGGGGGCGTTCGAAGCGGGCGGCCGCAGCATCGGGCTCAACATCGCGCTCCCGCACGAGCAGTCGCCCAACGGGTACCAGACCGACAGCGTCAACTTTCGATACTTCTTCGTGCGCAAGGTGTTGCTGGTGAAGTACTCGACGGCCTTCGTCGTGTTCCCCGGCGGCTTCGGCACGATCGACGAGCTGTTCGAGGCGCTCACCCTGATCCAAACCAAGAAGATCAAGCCCTTCCCGGTCTTCCTGGTCGGGGTCGAGTACTGGCGCGGGCTCCTCCAGTGGCTGCAGGGGACGCTGGTGCGGGCCGGGACGATCGCCGAGCACGACCTGCACCTGTTCAAGGTGGTCGATGACGTCAAGGGGATCCCGGACGAGATCGAGGCGTACTACGCGAGCGAGCACCACGCGGGGTTCAACTTGCCTTGGTGAAGCCGACGGCGGACGGCGGCCCCGACGCGCCCTGCTGAGCCCTCCCGAGCGCCGAGGCCTCGCCCGTGGCGCAGACAACTTGACACCATGACGCTCAGGTTTTATCCTTCGAAGCGATGAGGGGTCGTCGTTCGCGGCCCCATGCCCAGGAGGTGACCATGGCCCTCGTTCGTTCCGCCCGCCCGTACCCCGTTGCCCGCGTCGCCACGCCCGAAGACCTGTTCGACGGCTTCGAGCGCCTCTTCGAGGACGCGCTCCCGGCGCGCGCCGACGTCCCCGTCGCGATGGACCTGTTCGAGACCGACGATGCGTTGGTGTTCGAGCTCGGGGTTCCCGGCCTCACGGCCGAGGCGATCGACGTCTCGGTCGAGGGGCGTCAGCTCACGGTCCGCGCCGAGCTGCCCGCCGCGCCCACCGAGGAAGCGCGCCGCTACTGGGTGCGCACGCTGCCGCGCGGCGCGTTCACCCGCACCGTCCGGCTCCCCTCCGGCGTCGACACGGAAGCGATCGATGCGCGCGTCCAGGCCGGCATGCTCACGCTGCGCATGCCCAAGGTGGCCGAGGCGAAGGTGCGCAAGGTCGAGATCCAGAACGTCTAGGCGGTCGGGCGCGCGAGCGCCGGCCCCGGCCGCACGAGCACGGCTCCCGGAACACCTGCTCCGGGAGCCGTGCTCGCGTCGTGGCGTCGTGCCGGCCGCCGTCGCAGCGGCCTTCGGGCTCCTCCGGAGCGGGCCTTACGGCCCCCAGGCCGGCGGCAGCGCGCCGGTGCCGAACAGCTGCCCTGCGAGCTCGAAGATCGCGGCCGGTTCGAGCCCCTGCCCCAAGTACGTGGTCCCGCGCCAGACCTCGACGTGCGGGTGCGGGTCGTCGCGGGTGCCCTCGGCCGCCTCGACCGTTCCCGAGTTGCCCGTGAGGCCCACGACCTGCCCCTGGGCGACGCGGGCACCGACCTGCAGGTCGGCCGGGATCTCGGAGAGGTGCGCGTAGCGGCTCGTGAAGCCGCCCGCGTGCTCGATCCAGACCTGCCGCCCGCGGAGCTGATCGAGGACCTCGGGCGGGGTCGAGAGCACGCGTTGGGCCTCGTCGATGATCGCGTCGTACTCGGCGACCGAGAGCTCGACGTAGTCGTGGTCGGCGCGGAGGACGGTGCCGTCGGCCACGGCGACGATCGGGGTCCCGTACGCGATCTGGGTGGCGCCGCTGACGGCGCGGTCGTAGAAGTCGAAGCCCTCGTGGGTGCCGTTGCGGTAGGCGCGCGGCGCATTCGGCCAATGCGCGGAGCGCGAGCTGATGGTCGACCCCGGCACCGGCAGCACGTAGCCGCTCGGCCACCCCGCGTGGAACGGTGCCTCCGCGAGTTCGCGCAGCCGCGGGTAGAGCCCGCTGTTGCGCACGGCGCCGTTGGCGTTCGCATGCTCGATCACGCCCTGGCCGCTCGCATCGCGGACCGTGGGGTCGGCGCCGGCGTTGAGCAGGAGCAGCGGCGCGCGCGGATCCGGCGCGTGGCGAAGGGCGAGGTGCAGCGCGGTGGTCCCGTCGGCGGCGGCCCAATCGACGTCGGCGCCGGCCGCGAGCAGCGCCTCCAGCGCCTCGGTGCGCCCGGCCAGGGCGGCGACGTGGAGCGGCGGCCGCCCTTCGGCGTCGAGGACCGCCAGATCGGCGCCGGCCGCGAGCGCCGCCTCGAGGGCCGCGTCGTCGCCCTCCGCGAGCGCGACGAGGACCGCGGGCACCGGGGGCGGTCCGGGGTCGCGGGCGAAGGGGTTCGGGAGCAGTTCGAAGCGCCACGCCACCGCGACCGCGGCGACGAGCACGAGGAGGACGACGACGGCGACTCTGGCCATGCCCCCAACGTACCGTCCGGCCGATGAGAAGGTGCGTGGTCCCCGATCCGGGCTGCGCCCGGCGCGGCGACCCGGGTGCGGTAGATTGGCGGGCGTGCTCGCCGCCGTGCGTCGTGAGATCCCGGTGCTGGTCGCGGTCGCTCTGCCGCTGGCCGTCGCGCAGCTGGCGCAGCACGCGATGGGGTTCGTCGACACCGTGATGGCGGGCCGGTTGGGGCCGGACGCGCTGGCCGGCATCGCGCTCGGAAGCGTCGCCTTCTTCTTCGTCGCGATCGTGCTCTCGTCGATGCTGTTCGCGGTCGGCCCGCTGGTCGCTCAGGCGACCGGCGCGCGCCGGCCGGAGGACGGGGTGCGCGCCTTGAGGCAGGGGCTGCTCTGGGCGCTGCTCCTCACGCCGCCATCGATGGCGGCGCTGTGGGCGATGCCAGCGCTGCTCCGGGTGCTGGGGCAGGACCCGCTCGCGGTCGAACTGGCGTCGGGCTACCTGCGCAACGTCGCGTGGTCGATGGCGCCCTTCCTGGTGTTCACGGCGCTGCGTGCGTACCTCGAGGGACAGGGCCACACGCGCCCGTTGATGTTCGTCGCTTTCGTCGGCGTCGGGCTGAACATCGTCGCCAACCAGGCCTTCATGTTCGGGCGCTGGGGGTTCCCGGCGCTCGGGATCGCCGGCACGGGCGTCGCCACCAGCCTCGTGTACGCCGTGATGGCCGCCTTGGCCTTCGCGTACGTCGGGTGGCGGTACCGGTGGCCCTCGGCGCTCGGGGGTCGTTGGCGCTGGGACGGCGCCACCGCGCGCGAGATCCTGCGGCTCGGTTGGCCGATCTCGGTCACCGTCGGCTTCGAGACCGGGTTGTTCGCCGTCTCGGCGATCCTGATGGGGCGCATCGGGTCCGCCGAGCTCGCCGGCCACCAGATCGCCATCCAGACGACCTCGCTGACCTTCATGATCCCCTTGGCGCTCGGGATCGCGACGTCGGCTCGCGTCGGGCACGCGGTCGGTCGCGGTGATCCGCTCGGCGCGCGCGCCGCAGGCGCCGTCGGGATCGGGCTGGCGCTGCTCACCATGGTGGCGTCCGCAGCGCTGTTCCTGTTCGCGCCACGGACGATCGTCGGCCTCTACCTCGACCTCGGCGACCCGGCGAGCGCGGTCGTGGTCGGCCATGCGGTCGCGTTCCTGGGGGTCGCCGCGGCGTTCCAGCTGTTCGACGGTCTGCAGGTCAGCGCCATCGGGGCGCTGCGCGGCTTGAAGGACACGCGGGCGCCGATGCTCATCACGCTCGTGTCGTACTGGCTGTTCGGCATCGGGACCGGCGTCGTGCTCGCCTTCGGGCTCGGTCTGGGTGGGGTGGGGCTCTGGTGGGGGCTCGTGCTCGGCCTCGGCGTGGCGGGTGGCGCCCTGCTGGTGCGCTTCGTCGTGTTGCTCCGGCGCTGGCGCCCGACGCCGGTCGCCCTGATAGACTCGCGTCCGTGAGCACCTTCGTGTCCATCTCCATCTACGCGACGCTCGTCTTGGTCGGCCTGATCGCCTTCTCGGGCGCGATGATCGGGCTCGGCGGCTGGCTCGTCGCGAACACCGACGACGCGGACGCCGACGCCGAACACTGATCGGTCGGCGACCGCCGGTCGCGGACCGCGCCCCATGCGCTCGCCGCTGACGCCGTTCCTCGCCGCCGAGGTCCCCACCCCGGCGGTGGCCGGTTCGGCGTTGCGCCTCGCCTACGCGGCCGTCTTCCTGGGTCAGGTCGCGCTCGCGGCGGTCGTCGCCGTCGTGCTGTTCGCGGCGCTGCCGACGCCCCCGCGACCGAACGATTGGGTCGCGGGGGTGCTCGTGGCGTTCGCGGCGTTGCACCTCCCGCTCGGCGGCGGCCTCGCGTGGGCGGCGAGCCGCTCGGCCGGCAAAGGGGCTGCGCTCGCGGGTGCGATCACCGCGGCGGTCCTGTTGTCGGTCCCGGCGTGGTTCGTCGCGCTCGCGGCGCTGTCGGCGCAGCGCACGCCGTTCTTGCTGGCCGGGATGGCGCTCGTGGCGGTGGGCTACGGGATCGGCTTCGCCTTCGTGCCGCGCTTCGTGCGGGCGGCGACGACGCCGGTCGAACCGCCCGAGGGTACCGAACCAGCGCCGGACGAGGAGCCCGTCGACGGGACCGCATGACATGCTCGGTGGCGATCACCGCGGTGGTCGCCCGCCGGACGCCCTTCTCCCGTGGCGCGCGCGACGACCGGTCGACCTCGATCCCCATGGGGGCCAGTGCACGCCGCGGGACCGACCCGCGAGCCACCTGATCCCCGGTCTGGAGCCCTCGCGTGCGCGACCTCATCGACCTGACGGTCTCCTTCTTCCGCATCGGCGTCTTCGGCTTCGGCGGGGGTCCGTCGATGATCCCGCTCATCGAGGCCGAGGTGGTCGGGCTCCGCGAATGGATGACCAAGGAGGAGTTCCTGACCGCCTTCGCCTTCGGCAACGCGCTTCCGGGTCCGATCGCGACCAAGCTGGCGGGGTACGTCGGGTACCAGGTCGCGGGTCCGCTCGGCGCGCTCGTCGGGCTGCTGGCCCTGTCGGTGCCGACGATCGTGGCGATGATCGTGCTGGGGGGCCTCTACCTCCGGTACCGCGATCTGCCCGCGGTCGCCGCCTTCCTCAAGGGGGTGCGGCCGGTCGTGATCGCGCTGCTCTTCCTGGTCGTCTGGCAGTTCGTGCCCAGCGCGCTCGGCACCCCGCCCCAGTGGCTCGCGAACGCGGGCCTGTGGGTCGTCGCGATCGCCTCCTTCGTGCTGTCGATCCAACTCGGCGTCCACCCAGCCGTCCTGATCGTCGCCGGCGGCGTCGTCGGCGTCGCCTTCTTCCGCTGACGCGCGCGCCCAGCCCGCGCCCGACGTACGCGCCCGCCGGGCGCGATGGAGGTTCTCCCGTGCAGTTCGACTTCCCCTACCCCTCGAAGCGCATGCCGGTCCTCGCGCGCAACGTGGTCGCCACCTCGCAGCCGCTCGCGGCGCAAGCCGGGCTGCGCATGCTGCTGCAGGGCGGCAACGCGATCGACGCCGCCGTGGCGGCCGCGATCGCGCTCACGGTCGTCGAGCCGACCTCCAACGGCATCGGCTCGGACGCGTTCGCGATCCTCTGGGACGGCGCCGAGCTCCACGGCCTCAACGCGTCGGGGCGCAGCCCGAAGGCGCTGACGCCCGCGCGCTTCGCGGGCCGCGACGGCATGCCGCTGCGGGGCTGGGACTCGGTCAGCGTGCCGGGTGCGGTGTCGGCCTGGGTCGAGCTCTCGCGCCGCTTCGGGCAGCTGCCGTTCGAGGCGCTCTTCGAGCCGGCGATCGGGTACGCGCGCGACGGCTTCCCGGTGTCGCCGATCACCGCTCGGGCGTGGGCGGCGGCGGCGCCCGGGTTCGCCGACCATCCGGACTGGAACCGCGACTTCGCGCCGGGGGGCCGAACCCCGGTCGCGGGCGCCACGTGGCGCTTCGCGGACCAGGCTCGGACGCTCGAGGCGATCGCGGCGAGCCGCGGCGAGGCCTTCTACCGCGGCGCGTTGGCCGACGCGATGGTGGGCCACGCGCGGGCGCACGGGGCGCTGCTCGATGCGGCCGACCTCGGCGACCACCGGGCGGACTGGGTCGGCACGGTGGCGACCGCGTGGAAGGGGACCGAGCTGCACGAGATCCCGCCGAACGGCCAGGGGCTCGCGGCGCTCATCGCGCTCGGCATCCTGCGCCACGTGCCCGGCTTCGATGGCCTGGAGATCGATTCGGTCCCGTGGCTGCACCTGCAGATCGAGGCCATGAAGCTGGCGCTCGCCGATGGCCAGCGCTACATCGCCGATGCCGACCACATGCGCGACGTCACCGCCGCCGACCTGCTCGACGAGGGCTACCTCGCGGAGCGAGCGCGGGCGATCGACGCGACCCGGGCCGGCGACCCCGGCCACGGCGCCCCCACCCGCGGGGGCACCGTCTACTTGACGGCCGCGGACGGAGCGGGGCGGATGGTGAGCCTGATCCAGTCCAACTACTACGGGTTCGGAAGCGGCGTCGTCGTGCCCGGCACCGGCATCTCGATGCAGAACCGGGCGGCCGGCTTCGTCCTGGACGAAGGCCACCCCAACCAGGTCGCCGGCGGCAAGCGCCCGTTCCATACGATCATCCCCGCCTTCCTGACCGAAGGGGGCGCGCCGCGCTGCAGCTTCGGGGTGATGGGGGGCCCGATGCAGGCCCAGGGCCACCTCCAGATGGTGCTGCGGATGGTGGGCCACGGTCAGAACCCGCAGACCGCCTCCGACGCCCCGCGTTGGCGCGTCGTGGCGGGTCGCGAGGTCGCGATCGAGAGCTCCTTCCCGCCAGCGGTCCTCGACGGCCTGCGGGCGCTCGGGCACGAGGTGACCGCGACGGCGCCGGAGGCCAGCTTCGGCTTCGGCGGGGCGCAACTGATCTGGCGCGCCGAGGACGGCTACGTGGCCGGCTCCGACCACCGCAAGGACGGGCAAGCGGTCGGGTACTGACGCCGCACGGCGCCGCGGCCCCGCGCTCCGGTGGTCGGGCCGACATCGCCTCCGGCGGTCGGGGTTAGGGTGTCCGCGCGCCCGTACGGACCGACGCGCGGTCCGGGTCCGGGCGCCGGGAAAGGGAGCACCCATGAGCACCGCCAAAGCCGGCGACACCGTCCACGTGCACTACACCGGCCGTCTCGACGACGGCTCCGTCTTCGACGCCTCGGAAGGCCGCGATCCGCTCGCGTTCACGCTCGGTCAGGGGCAGGTGATCGGCGGGTTCGACGAGGCGATCGCCGGCATGGCCGTCGGCGACGCCAAGACCGTCCGGATCCCGCCCGACGAGGCCTACGGAGAGCGCCGCGAGGAGCTGCTGATCGAGGTGCCGCGCGAGCAGCTCCCGGACGGCATGGACGTCGAAGTCGGCATGCAGCTGCAGCTGCGCCGCGAGGACGGCGGCGCCATGCCGGTCACGGTGGCGGAGACGGGGGAGTCCTCGATCACGCTCGACGCCAACCACCCGCTGGCCGGTCAGGCGCTGACCTTCGAGCTCCAACTCGTGGCCATCGCCTGAGCGAGGCCGGCGACCGGCCGCGGCCGGAGGCCTTCGATACCGAGCGCGCCGCCGTGGCGGTGCTCGAGCGCGCGGCCGCAGGGGCGCTGCGGCCGTACGAGTCCGTCGACGACGACGGCTGGACGCTGCGCGCCGACGGCGCCCTCGGGGTGGTCCGGCGCGCGAACTCGGTGGTGCCGCGTGGCCCCGGCCGCGACCCCGTGCGCGCGAAGCTGGCGCGCGCCGAAGCCTGGTACCGCGCGCGCGGCCGGTGGCCGCGCTTCCTGCTGGCGCCGAACGCCGAGCCGGTCGGCCTGGTCGACGCTCTGGCCGCGGCCGGGTACCGCTTCGAAGTGCCCGTGCTCGTGCTGGTGCGTTCGCTCGAGCCAGGATCGGCGGGGCCGGCGGAGGGCGCCGCATGCGCGGAGGCCGCCGATGCCGGGTGGCGCGCGGCGTTCGTCGCGGCGCTGCCCGAGCGCGAGCGTGGCGAGCGCCTGCGTCTGGCCCTCGACGCTCCGGACCCGAAGGCGTACGCGGCGGTGGGGGCCGATGGGTGCGGCCTCGCGGTGCGCTCGGGCGACCTGGTGGGGGTGTTCGACGTCGCCACCACCCCGGCCGCGCGGCGCCGCGGCGTCGCCCGCCGGGTCACCGCAGCGCTGCTCGCTTGGGGGGAGGCCGCGGGTGCGACGCGCGCGTACCTGCAGGTGGCCGAGGACAACGGCGCGGCCCGGGCGCTGTACGCCAGCCTCGGGTTTCGGCCTGCGTATCGGTACGTCTACGCCGTGGCGCCGTCCGAGGCCGAGGTCGCGCCTCAGTACCGATCGTAGGTCTGGCGCGCGTCCTGAAGCAGGTGCGCCATGTCGAGCGCCTTGCTCGTCCCGACCACCACGCAATCCTCGGGGTTCTCGGCCACGGCGACGGGGATGTTCGTGATCCGCTGCAGGTAGAGGTCGAGGCCGCGCAGTTGCGCCCCACCGCCCGTGAGCACGATGCCGCGTTCGATCACGTCCGAGACCAACTCGGGCGGCGACTGCTCGAGCACCTTGCGCACCCCCGCGGCGATCTTCTCGAGCGACGGGCGCAGCGCGGCGACGACGTCGTCGGCCGTGACCTCGACGGTCTTGGGCATGCCGTCGATCAGGTCGCGGCCGCGCACCTCCATGGTCGGGAGCTCGCCGCCGCCGGTGACGATGGCGCCGCCGATGGTGCGCTTGACCTCCTCGGCCGTGCGGTCGCCGATGAGCAGGTTGTGCTTGGCCTTGACGAAGGCCATCAGGTCGCGATCGAAGACGTTGCCGGCGACCCGCAGCGACGTCGACACGACGATGCCGCCCATCGAGATCATCGCGACGTCGGTCGTCCCGCCCCCGATGTCGACGACCATCGACCCGACCGGCTCCGCGATCTCGATGCCCGCGCCGATCGCTCCGGCCACCGGCTCCTCGATCAGCAACGCCTTGCGGGCGCCGATCTCGTGCACCGCTTGCACCACGGCCCGCTTCTCGACCTCGGTGATGCCGCTGGGGATGCAGACCATGATCGTGGGGCGGAGGAAGCGCTGGGGCCCTTGGAGGACCTTGCGGATGAAGGCCTTGAGCATCTTCTCGGTGAGGGTGTAGTCGGCGATCACGCCGTCGGCCATCGGGCGCACGGCGGTGATGTTCCCGGGCGTCCGCCCGAGCATGCGGTAGGCTTCTTCGCCCACCGCCTTGACGTCCATGGTGCCCTTGGTGACGGCGATGACCGCCGGCTCCCGGAGGACGACGCCCTTGCCTTTGACGTGGATGCGCACCGTGGTGGTGCCGAGGTCGACGCCGATCATGCCGGCCACGCTACCACCGCTCGGTCTCGGGACGGGGTTCGCGGGCTCGCAGCCGAGCCGGGCTTGGGGGGGGTAGACCTTGGGTGCGCTCCGCCGGGGGGGCAGCGGGGTGCAGAGCGCACCGACAAGGTGACCCAAAGGTACGGGCGTGCGGGTTGGACGCACGTGGGCGTGGGCCACGATTGCGAGGGGCGCCGGAGGCACGAGCGCGCGGTACGCTGCGCCGGTGCAACGCGCCCCGTTCACCGCTCTCGCACGCGTCTACGACGCGATCATGCAGGACGTCCCCTACGACGACTGGGTGGCGTTCGCGCTTCGCGAGGCCGCGGCCCGCGGGTGGCGCGGCGGCCGGGTGCTCGACATCGGCTGCGGGACGGGCAACGCCACCGCACCGCTGGCGGGGCGCGGCCTCGAGGTCGTGGGCCTGGACGCCTCGCGGGAGATGCTCGACGTCGCCCGCGCCAAGCTGCCCGGCGTAGCGTTCCTGCTCGGCGACGTGCGCGACGCCGCGCTGCCCGGGCCGTTCGACCTCGCGGTCTCGGTGTTCGACTCGCTGAACAACCTGCTCGAGGACGGCGACCTGGAGCGCGCCGCCGCCCACGTGCGCGCCGCCCTGGTCCCGGGTGGCGTCCTCGCGTTCGACGTCAACACGCGCATCGGGCTCGAAGCGCTCTGGGACGACGACGTCGCCGAGGGGTGGGCGGGCGACGTGCACTACCGGTGGACGCACCGCTGGGACCCGGAGGCGCGCCGCGCGACGGTCGACGCGTGGTGTACGTCGCCGGAGGGCACGTTCGTCGAGACCCACCAGGAGCGGCCGTACGACCCCGACGAGCTCCGAACGGCGCTCGCGGCCGCCGGCTACGCGCGGATCGACGTGGTCGCGTACCCGGACGGGCGACCGGCCGCGCCGTCGGCGGCGCGGGTCTGGGTGTTCGCGGTGGCGCCCGGCTGAGCCGCGGTGCGGCCCACGCCGCGGAGCCGCGGGTCAGTCGTCGTCGAGCCCGGCTTGTTCGCGCACCACCCGGGCGATGGCCGAGACGTCCTCGTCGCCGTGCCCGCGGGCGATGAGCCCCGTCTCCCACTGCTCGACGAGCGCGGCCACCGGCAGCGGGGCGCCCAGCGCGCGCGCCGCGTCCAGCGCGATGCCCAAGTCCTTGCGGTGCAGGCGCACGCGGAAGCCGAGCGGGTAGTCGTTGCGCACGACGTTGGGGCCTCGATGGACGAGCCCCCACGAACCCGCCGCCCCGCCGGCGAGCGCCGCGAGCGCCGCCTCGACGTCGATCCCGGCCTTGAGCCCCAAGACGATGCCTTCGGCCACGGCCGCGTAGGTCCCGGCGATGACCACCTGGTTCATCGCCTTCGCCAGCTGGCCCGAGCCCACCGGGCCGACGTGCGTGATCGTCGTGCCCATCGCGCTCAGGACCGGTCGGGCCCGCTCCAGGTCGGCCGCCTCGCCGCCGACCATGATCGACAGCGTTCCGTTCCGCGCCCCCTCGCTCCCCCCCGAGACCGGGGCGTCGAGCCATGCGGCCCCCTGCTCCGCGATCCGCGCGGCGAAGCCGCGGGTGGCCTCGGGCGCGATGGTGCTCATGTCCACGACGAGCGCCCCGGGCGCCAGACCGGCGGCGATCCCGTCCGGACCGAAGACCACCTGATCGACGTCCGGCGTGTCGGAGACGATCACGACCACCAGCTCGGCGCCGCGGGCGGCCTCGGCCGGGTCGGCGGCGCGCGCCGCACCGAGCTCGGCGAGCGGCTCCTCGCGCGCGCGCGTCCGGTTGTGCACCGCGACCTCGAAGCCGGCCGCGACGAGGCGCTGCGCCATCGCCGCGCCCATCGTGCCGAGGCCGACGAAGCCGACCTTCACGCCGCGACCTCGGTCGTGCGCGTCGGCGCGTC
Source organism: Trueperaceae bacterium (assembly GCA_011390455.1). Next base: position 46,010 of record JAABSI010000007.1, on the reverse strand, counting down.
GGTGCCGTCGTCCGTGGAGCGCTCGAAGCCGCGCCAGCCGGCCACGAGCGCATCGGCCAGGCGCAAGGCGCCGTGGCCGTCCTCGAACTCGATCGGCACGTGCGCGGCGAGCAGGCGCGCCGCCGCGTCGCCGTCCAGATCGCGCTCTTCGATCGCGTCGCCGTACTGCTGCAGGAGCGCCGTGTGGTAGCGGACGAGCTCGGGGCGACGGAGCCCGGCGCTCACGCGTGCGGCCGCTTCGGCGACGTCGCCGCGGTGGATGGCCGCGAAGGCGTCGAGGGCGTAGGTCCAGGCTTCGAGCTCGAGGTCGCCGCGCTCCTCGAACCCCGGACCGGTCGTCGCTTCGGCGCCGGCCGCGCGGGCCTGCGCCACGTGCTGCTCGGCGAGGTCCGGGTTCCCGCAGCGGAGCGCGCCGCCGGCCGCGTGGGCGTGGGCCTGCGCCCGTTGGTACGGGTACCGCGAGCTCGCGAGCGCCCGTTCGGCGGCGGCGAGGGCGGACGCGCCGTCGGCCGCGAAGAGGTTGGCGGCGAGGAGCGTGTCGCGCGTGAGGGTACCCAGCCGGGTGCCGTCGTGCGCCGCGTCGATGTGCGCCAGGATGCCGGAGATCAGGTCGCGCGCGTGGCGGAGGTCGGGGCCCGAGCCGCCGAGCGCCGCGGAGATCGCGAAGGGCCGCCGGAACGGCTGACCGACCGCGCGGCAGCCGTAGGCCAGGGCCAACCGCAACCGGCTCCGCAGCACCCGGTAGGTGGCGTCCACCCCTTGGGTGTCGGCGTACCGGCGGAAGCGCTCGAGGTCGGCGGCGAAGGCGAGCATCGCCTCGTCGTAGCGCCCCGCGGCCAGCGAGGCCAACCCGGCCTCGTCGTCGACGCGCGCGAGCCAGAAGTCCCGATCGGCCTCCTCCGCGGTGTCGCGGCGGCGCCCCTCCTCGGGCCGCGCGCCGAGCAGCGCGCGGCGCGCCTCCGCGAAGTCGGCGAAGGCGCGATCGAGGTCGCCCATGCGGCGGTGGACCGTGCCGCGGCGCGCGAGGTAGCGGGTCTGCTCGGCGACGAGCGCCTCCGAGCCCCGCGCCAGTGCGACCGCGGTGTTCATCGCGGCGAGGGCGCGGTCGAAGTGCCCGAGCTTCATGAAGACGTCGCCGCGCTGGAAGGCGACCCGGGCGGCGTCGAGGTCGTCGGCGCGCGGGATCGCGTCGAAGGCCGCGAGCGCCGACTCGAGGTCGCCGAGGTCCTTGGCGATGAGCCCCGACCAGAGCCCGATCTTCGCCCGCACGGCGTCGGCGGCGGCGCTCGGTGCGGCGCCGGCGAGCGCGTCCGGCGCCTCGTGCCGCACGCAGTCGCTGGCCCGTTCGAGGTCGCCGCGCCAGCGCTCGATGCTCGCGCGGGCGAGCGCGGCTTCGGCGCGCAGGACCGGGTCGCGGGTGGCCGGGAGCGCGCCGAGCAGCTCCGCGGCCTGGTCGTAGTGCCCGCGCAAGATCAGGCCCTCGGTGCGCTTGAGGACCGTCCAGGCGCGGGCGTCGACGTCGTTCGACGCCGAGAGCACCGCGAACGCGTCGCGCACGTCCGGGTGTTGGAAGGTGCCGAGCTTCACGTAGTGCGCGGCGACCTGGACGGCGAGTCGTTCGAGCCGCGGTCCGTCCACGAGCTCTTGGGTGGCCGCCAGCCAGATGCGGCGGACGAGCGCCTGCTGGGTGGGGTGTTCGTGCATCCAGGACGCGAGCCCCTCCCAGTCGCGCGCCTCGAAGAGGTGCGCGAGGTAGCGGGTGGCGGTCTCGCCTTGCGGGTCGGCCTCCGCCGCCTCGTGGTAGGCCGCGGCCGCGTGGCGGTTGAGCTCCCGGTACCGCGCCGGCTGCCCCACCTGGAGCCGCTCGCGCAGCGCGCGCGCGAGCTGCCGCGAGAAGCAGCGCACGTCGTCGCTGCGCCCCGGGACGGTGTCGAGGAAGGCCCCCTCGAGGTTCGATAGGTCGAGGTGCGGCTTGGCGCGCAGCTCGCTCAGCACCGCGCGCGGGAAGGAGGCGAACTCCGGCAGCGACAGCACCGCGAGCGCCGCGAGGAAGGCCCGCAAGCGATCGTCCCCCGAGGCGTCGAGCAGGTGCGACAGCTGGGTCATCGACTTGGTGGCGTCGGCGGGGCCGCCCTCCGCGTCCGGATCGCGGATCTCCGCGAGGAGCGTCAGGGTGCGCAGCTCCTCGAAGGAGCGCCCCGCGCGCTGCACGATCTCCTCGTGCTGTGCCGGGGTCGCGTTGGGGAGGCGGGCGCGCACGAAGCGGCGCGCTTCGCCGGCGGTCGGCGGGGTGAGGCGGATCGGGCCCTCGAAGTCGCCGAGGCGCTGTTGGGCGCGCAGCGGCAGGTCGGTCATCGACACCAGGAGGGCGGTGCCGGCGAGCTTGGACAGCGGCTCGACGAGCGAGGACCACAACCACTCCGCGGCCGATACCCGCGGCACGTCCGGGGTGTTCAGCCGCAGCGGCGACAGACCGAGGCTCTCCTGGCCGCCGAGCGACTGCGATACGTGCAGCAGGAGCACCTGCCGGCCCTCGAAGGCCCGCGCGGCGTCGACGATCGTGCGCGCGACGTCGGCCTGGGCGTCGGCCTGCACGGCGAAGGCGCTCGACGCGCCCACGCGCACGAGCTTCGCCTGCAGGACCTCGCTCGGGGCGCCGAGCCGGGCGCCGAGGCGCGCGAGCGCCGTCGCGAGGTCGGTGCCCGAGAACTCGAGCCGGACGAGCCGATCGGCGGCGGGCGGCGAGAGCTCGAGCGCTTGCTGGATGTAGTCGCTCAGGAGCGTCTTGCCGCTCCCGGGCTTGCCGACGACGACGAAACGCGGATCGCCGCCGGAGCGCACGCCTTGCACGAAGGTGCGGTAGGCACGGCGCTTCTCGCGACCGAGCAGCTGCAGCACCTCCTGGTCGTTGCCGCTTCCGGGGGCGAGCAGGACCTCGAGTTCGGGCGACCGCAGCGGCCCGTGCCCGCGGCTCTGCCACAGCTCGTCGAGGATCTGGAAAAGCACGCGCTTGTCCGGCAGCTTCCCCTTGTCGCGGTAGATGATGTTGCGCACCACGTTCGGGTTGGCGCCGCGCTCCTCCATCTGGTGGCGGAGCCAGTTGATGCTGCCGAGCACCCCGTGCTCGTCGCGTTCGTTGCCGACGCTCTCGCGGACGTCTTCGAAGATGCGGCGCCACGGGCTCGAGGCATCGCTGGAGGTCGATCGGGGGGCCGACACCCGAGCAGTTTACGCCTCGCTCGCAGGAAAAGTACACACCGATCGTGAGCCCCGCTACGCTCGTCCCGGACGGGCGTCCCACCGCGACGTGGGGCCCCGGGCGCGGCGGGTAGACTCGGGCATGTCGCTCATCTACCGGGCCGCCTCGGGCGCCCGCCTCACCGCCGACGAAGGGGTCGCGCTGCACGACCTGCCGCTGTTCGAGCTCGGCGGCGCGGCCCACGAGGTGCGGTTGGCGCGCACCGATCCCGAACTCGTCACCTACCTCGTCGACCGGAACGTCAACTACTCCAACGTCTGCAACGTCGGGTGCGCCTTCTGCGGGTTCTACCGGACCCGGCGTCAGGACGACCACTACGTCCTCGACGTCGACCAGATCTCGGCGAAGCTGACCGAGCTCGAGGCGGTCGGGGGCACGCGCGTGCTCATGCAGGGCGGCGTGAACCCGTACCTGGAGTTCTCGTGGTACCTCGACCTGCTGCGCGAGCTCCGGCGCCGCCACCCCACCATCCGCCTCGAGGTGTTCAGCCCCGAGGAGATCAAGGGGATGGCGAAGCTCACCGGCATGACCACCCGCGAGGTGCTCGTCGAGCTGCAGGCGGCGGGCCTCGACGGCCTCCCGGGCGGCGGCGGCGAGATGCTCGTCGACGAGGTCCGGCACGCCAAGCACGTGTCGCCCGCGCGCATCGGCACCGACGACTGGCTGCGGATCATGGCCGAGGCGCAAGCGCTGGGCTTGTACACGACCGCGACGATGGTGATCGGGTTCGGCGAGACCGTCGCGCAGCGGGTGGCGAGCCTGCTGCGCTTGCGCGACGCCCAGGACCGCGCGCTGGCGGAGCACGGCAACGGCTACTCGGCCTTCATCTCGTGGACCCTGCAGACGCAGGGGGTGCGCATCGAGGGCAAGGCGCCCGGCGCGGACGCCACCGCCTACCTGCGCAACGTCGCGCTGAGTCGCTTGCTGCTCGACAACTTCGCGAACTTCCAGGCCTCCTGGCCGACGATGGGCCACAAGGTCGCGCAGACCGCCCTGTTCTTCGGCTGCAACGACTACGGATCGACGATGCTCGAGGAGAACGTGGTGTCGCAGGCGGGCGCCCGCCACAGCGCCACCGCCGAGCGCGAGATCGTCCGCCAGGTGGTCGACGCCGGCTTCGTCCCGGCGCAGCGCGACAGCCTCTACCGGATCGTGCGGCGGCCCGACGTCGACGCGATGCTCGGCGAGGGCGCCGCCGCGGCGTGATCGCCGGCGGGCCTCGGCGCGAGCTCTGGCCGGCCGCCCTGGTCTACGACGGCCTCGGCACGCCGCGGCGCGACGCGGCCGTGTTGGCCCAGGTGGCGCCAGAGCCGCCGCGGGTGGTCGCGGTCGGCCGGGCATCGGAGCTCCGGGCCGCGTACCCCGGCGCGACCGAGCGGCCGCCCGTCTTCGTGATCGCGCCGGCGCCCGTCAACGCCCACACGCATCTGGACCTGAGCGATCTGCCTCGGACCGAGGGGTCCTACGGGGCGTTCGTGCGGTCGGTGATCGCCCACGCGCGCGCGGGCGGCCGGGGTCTGGCGGCCGCCGAGCGCGGGATCCGGGCGCTGAAGGGGGCGGGGGTGGCGACCGTCGGCGACATCGTCACCGACGAGGCGGTGTTGGCGAGGCTGCTCGAGGACCGGGAGTTGAGCGGGGTGGCGTACTGGGAGGTCCTCGGCCCCGACCCGGCCGAGGCCGAGGCGCGCTTCGACGAGGCGGTCGCGGTGGTGCAACGGCATCGGGCGCGCGAGCGGCCGGGAGGGGTGCGCGTGGGGCTCTCGCCGCACACGCCGCACACGGTGTCCGCCCCGCTCCTGCGGCGGCTCGCCGGGTACGCCAAGATGCACCACCTGCCGATGCAGATCCACGTGGCCGAGGACCCGGGCGAGCTCGAACTGCACGCCCGCGGGACGGGCGCGCTGCGCGAGGCGATGGGGCCGCTCCTGGCGGCGTTCGAGCCGTCCGGGGCGACGCCCGTGCGCTACCTCGAGGACCTCGGCGTGCTCGGAGCGCGGCCGACCCTGGTGCACGCGATCCACGTCGACGACGACGACGTTCGTCGCCTGCAGCGCGCCGGGTGCGCCGTGGTCCACTGCCCGCGCTCGAACGCGCTGCTCGCGTGCGGCACCTTCCCGTGGGCGCGCTACGCCCGCTTCGGCGTCACGGTGGGGCTCGGGACCGACTCGCTCGGGTCGAGCCCGTCGCTCTCGCCGGTGGACGAGTTCGGTGCGGCGCTCGCCGTCCACGGGGCGGCCGCCGATCCGGCCCAACTCGTGTGGGCGGCGGTGAAGGGGGGGCACCGAGCGCTCGGCGGCGCCGCACCGCGGGTCGTGCGCGGCAGCGCGGCGAGCCTGCTGCGCGCCTGGCCGCCCTCGGCTCCGTGGCCGCCGGGCGCCGGCGGCGGTACGGTGGGCGACGTACCGTCGGCGCCCGCTTGACCTAGCATGGCGGGCGTAACCGCGCGGCGGCTCGCCCGCCGCCGCCTTTAGGAGGCACCCATGGCCGGATCCCTGGTCGAGTTCACCGACGCCAACTTCCAACAGGAGACCCGCGAGGGCCTCGTGCTCGTCGACTTCTGGGCCCCTTGGTGCGGCCCGTGCCGCATGGTCGGCCCCGTCATCGAGCAGATCGCCGGCGAGTACGCCGGAACGCTCAAGGTCGGCAAGCTCAACGTCGACGACCATCAGCAGAGCGCCATGTCGTTCCGCGTCATGAGCATCCCGACGGTCATCCTGTTCAAGGACGGTCAACCGGTCGAGACGATGGTCGGCGCGATGCCCAAGTCCGCCTACGAGGCGAAGCTCGCCAAGCACGTCGCGCGCGCCGTCAACTGAACCGAAACGAGGCGGCCGCCCCACGCGGGCGGCCGCCTCGTCGCACGAACGCGGAGGGCCCCCGGTGCACGCACCGGGGGCCCTCCTCCATGCGCCGCGCTCAGCGCAGCGGGATCGTCGTGGTCGTGCGCACGACGTTGCCGTCGACGGTCGTCGCGCTGACCGCGAGGCCGCTCCGCTCGGCGAGGATCGCCAGCGCGCGCGGCATCAGGTCGGTGACCTGGAGCAGCTCGGCGAAGGTGGGCGGGTCGATCTGGGGCTCGACCTCGACGGGCACCTCGGGCTCCTCGGGCTCCTCGGGTTCCGGCGCCTCGGCCTCGGCGAGCACGGCGTCGCGGTCGCGCACGGAGACGACGACCGGTCCGGTGGCGTTGCCGGCGAAGCTCGACGCCACGATCCGGTAGCGCACGCCTTCGGCCACGTCGAAGACGACGGCCGAGCGGTCGAGGCCGCCGAAGTCGTCGTTCAGGAAGAGCACCAAGCCCGTGTCGGCATCGACGACGTACAGGTACGTGTCGACGTCGAAGCTCGTGGGGTCGGTGACCTCCACCTGGACGAGCGTCCCCGGAGCGGCGCCGACCAGGTCCCAGGCCAGGTACGGCTCGGACTGGGTCAGCACGTCCTCGACGGTCGTCCCGAGCTCGATCGTGCCCCGGTCCGCGAGCGGCGTGTTCGCGAGGGCCTCGACGTTCCATTCCTCCGGCGGGGTGCGCCCGTTCTCGTCGAGGAGCCACGGATCGGTGAAGGGGTCGTAGTCGTCCTCGCCGTACCACTCGTCCCACTCGTCGCCGCCGGTCGTCTCGACGTCCCAGGGCGCGACGACGAGCGCCGTCAGGATGCCGCTCGCGAGCGGCTGTGAGGCCAACTCGGCGAGGTCGGCGAGTCCGCGGAGCGTGGCCGGCACGTCGCTGATCGATACGTCGCGCGCGGCGTCGGGCACCGCCGCGTACGCGGCGCGCCACGGGGCGCCGGCGGGCCCGGAGAGGAGGTTGGCGCCACCCTCGCGGGCTGCGAGCAGCGCTTCGAGCGCCGAGGGCGGCGAGGCCAGGACCAGATGGCCGTCGACGACCGCGACCGCGAGGTCGAGCGTCGGCCCCATGCGGATGCGGTCGGCCTCGATCCCGCCGACCGTGATCGTCTCGACCGCGACGCTTTCGGTCCCGAAGAGCGCGTCGAGGCCCGAGGGGTCGTTCGCGAACGGATCCGAACCGAACGGGTCCATCGTCGTGCTCGGATCGACGATCGCGAGGCTCGCGAACGAGCGCAGCAGGCCCGGTCCGAGGAGCTGGATCCCGGCGCGCGCCGCTGCGTCGTCGGCGACGGGCACCATCACGACGGTGGCCGGTCCGTACACCCAACCGCGCAGGTCGGTGCCCAAGGGCTCGAGCGTGAGGGTGTGGACGGTCTCGCCGACCCACGCGAGGAGGGCGGCGTCGAGGTCGAGGTCGAGGTAGTCGGCCGCCAGCCCGCGCACGTCGGCGCGCACGCCGGTGACCGGTTCGAGGTCGGCGAGCCAGCCGTCGACGTAATCGATCCAACCCCGCAGCGGCAGGTGGTTCGAGGCGACCGCCGAGGCGTCGGCCGGCATCCACAGCGGGCGCCCGGCGCGCGGGGCGGCGGTGAGCAGACGCGCCAGGGCGGCGTCGGGGGCGTCGTCGGGCACGACGAGCACCTGCTCGAAGCGCAGCCCCTGGTCGTCCCAGGCGGCGCGGCTGCCGCCGGCGCCGAGCGTGCGCAGGGCGGCCACGGCGCGCAGCACGACGGGGTTCGCTTCGGGCGGCAGCGTGCCGCTCAAGCCCTCGACCACGTCCGCGAGCGCGTCGGCGTCGAAGGCGAGGTCGAGCCCTCCAGGCGTGAGCTGGGCCCGCACGCTGCCCAAGGGGCCGTCGGCCAGCGAGGGCTCGTCGGCGCCGTTCAAACGCCGGATGGCGCCGCGCACCAGGTTGGGCTCGGTGCCGGCGAGGAACAGGTCGCCGACGCGCGCGACGATCAGCGGCAGGTCGCCGCCGTCGCCGAGCACGTGCAGGGCCACGCCGTCCTGGTCGAACGTCGGTCCGCCGAAGCAGCCGACCAAGGCGTCCTGCAGGGCGCCGGCCACGCCGGCGTCGGACGTCCGTGCGACGGCGAGCGCCTGCGGCATCGGTGCGAACGGGGCGATCGAGACGGTGAGGAGGCCCTCGACCAGGAGGTCCATCGGCTCGACCCCGGTCAGCGCATCCGCGGCGGGCGCGCACGTCGCGGCGAGGCCGTCGCGGAGCGCGTCGGCGTCCATGCCGCCGCTCGCGGCCGCGCCGAAGGCCTCCTCACCGAGGAGCTCGCCGAGGCGCGCCAGCGTGGCGCCGGCCGCCTGCCAATCGAGGGCGCCGAGCGCGTCGACCAGGCCCTGCGGCACGCCGCCGTCGGGGGCGAAGCCCAGGGCGAGGAGCGCCGACGGGGGTGCGGCGCGCTCGAGCGCACCGTCTGTCTGGGCCAGGGCGAGGGGGGCGAGCAGGACGGCGGCGACGAGCGCGGCCGTCTGCCAGATGCGTGCGCGGCGGTGGGGCATGCAGGACCTCCAACGGTGGGGTGCGGCGAGGGGCGGGGTGGGCGTCAACGGACGACGACGCGCCGCACGCCCCGGGGCGTGACGATCCAGGCGGCGTCGGGGACGGCGTCGGCATCGACCCGCAAGCGGTAGTCGGCGCCGGAGAAGTCTTCGAGCGTGATCCGCGAACCGCGGGGCAGGTCGACGTCGACGAGCACGTTCGTCGTGTAGCTGCCGGTGGCGAGGCGGCCGAGCTCCATGCGGTGGTAGGCCTCCTGCGCGGCGCGCTCGACGGCGCGAGCGACGGGGGAGTCGAGCGAGTCCGCGACGGCGGCGGGCACGCAGGCGGTCGCGAGCAACGCGGCGAGGAGCGCCGCCATCGCGAGCAGGCCGGCGCGGCGGATGGGGGTCGGGGTGCGGGCCATGGCGCCAGTGTAGACCTCCCGCCCCCTGGACGCCGGCGCGGACGTCGCTCGCCGACCGATCGGCGAGCGCTCGTCAGCCGCGGCTCGCCTCGAGCACCGCCGCGAGGCCGACGTGGACCACGTACCGCTGCGCGCCCCGTTTGGCCTGGTAGCGCTGGAGGAGCTCGAACAGATCGCGCTGCAGCGCCTTGGCGTCGCGGTGGTCGAGCCACACCTGATCGCGCCAGGCCGACAGCGCCGCCGGCATGGCGTCGTCGAGCATGGTGGCGTTGGCGTCGGGCGAGACGGCGGTCTGGACCTGGACGCGTCCGCGGGCGTCGCGGTAGATGCGCGTGCCCCAGCTGCCCATCGCCTCGCGCCGTGCGCGCACCACGTGGCGGCGCAGGAGCCGCTCCCAGTACCCGTCGCGCTCCGCGAGCGCGCCCTCGAGGTCGGTGGCCCCGGTGGCCTCGAAGGGGACGAAGAAGACGTCGGCGGTCGCGCGGTAGCGCCGCACCGAGCGGCCGGCCCGCGGGTGGGCCTCGGCGACCTCGACCAGGTCGAGCGCCTGCAGGCGCTGCACCCGACGTAGGACCGTGTTCGGCTTGTCGCCGGTCGCCCGCGCGACCTCGGCGACCGATCGCGGCGCGCCGAGGAAGGGCTCGAGCAGCCGCAGGCCGGACGGACGCACCAGCCAGCGCGCCGCCGCCGCGTCGCGCACCACCCGGACCCGCGCCGCGCGCAGGTCGGGGGCGGACGGCGCCTCCTCGGCGGCGCCCGGCTCGAGGGCGGCTTCGTGGCCCGATGCGCCGACCGCCCGGTCTCTACGTGATTCGTTGTTTGCCATATCACGTTGGAGCGTAGCAGACTGGGCGGTGTCCGCGGCGCACCGACGCCGCATCGCACCGAGCCCCGACCGGAGGAACCGCATGCAGCTCCCCCCCAAGAACAGTTTCGGCGCCCGCGACCGTTTCGAGACCGGCAGCGGCCCCGCTTACTACTACCGCCTCGCCAAGCTCCAGGAGGAGGGTCTGGCGGACGTCGACCGGTTGCCCTTCTCGATCAAGGTGCTGCTCGAGAGCCTCTTGCGCAACGAGAACGGCTACGACGTCACGGCCGACGACGTGCGGCGCCTCGCCGCGTACGACCCCGCGGCCCCCGCCGAGTTCGAGATCCCCTTCAAGCCCGCGCGCGTCGTGCTCCAGGACTTCACCGGCGTCCCGGCGGTCGTCGACCTGGCGGCGCTGCGGAGCGCGATGAAGCGCATGGGCGGCGACCCGCAGAAGATCAACCCGCTGGTGCCGGTCGACCTGGTCATCGACCACAGCGTGCAGGTCGACGAGTACGACTCGCCGCTGGCGCTCGCGAACAACGCCACCATCGAGTTCGAGCGCAACCGGGAGCGCTACGAGTTCCTGCGCTGGGGCCAGCAGGCCTTCGCCAACTTCAAGGTGGTGCCGCCCGCCTCGGGCATCGTCCACCAGGTCAACCTCGAGTACCTGTCGCGCGGCGTCGAGCACCGGCCGCACGGCGATCTCGACGTCGTGTTCCCGGACTCGCTCGTGGGCACCGACTCGCACACGACCATGATCAACGGCCTCGGCGTCGTCGGCTGGGGCGTCGGCGGGATCGAGGCCGAGGCGGTCATGCTCGGCCAGCCGATCTACATGCTCGCGCCCGAGGTCGTCGGCTTCAAGCTGATCGGCGAGCTCCCCGAGGGCTCGACCGCGACCGACCTGGCGCTCGTCGTGACGCAGATGCTGCGCAAGCACGGCGTCGTCGGCAAGTTCGTCGAGTTCTACGGCCCCGGGCTCTCGGCCATGACGCTGCCCGACCGCGCCACCATCGCCAACATGGCGCCCGAGTACGGCGCCACCATGGGGTTCTTCCCGACCGACGCCGAGACCCTCCGCTACCTCGCGCAGACCGGTCGCCTCCCCGACGAGGTCGAGCGCGTCGAGCGCTACGCCAAGGTGAACGGTCTGTTCCGCACCGACGCGACCCCCGATCCGGTCTTCCAGGACGCGATCGAGCTCGACCTCGGGACCGTCCGCCCGAGCCTCGCGGGCCCCAAGCGGCCGCAGGACCGCATCCTGCTCACCGACATGCAGGCGACCTGGCGCGCCGACCTGCGCAAGCCGGTGGCGGAGCGCGGCTTCGCGCTGGACGACGCCGCCCTCGAGCGCACGGGTGCGCTGGAGCTCGCCGACGGCGGCGAGCACCGGCTGCGGCACGGCGACGTGGTGATCGCGGCGATCACCAGTTGCACGAACACGAGCAACCCCTCGGTGATGCTCGCCGCCGGCCTGGTGGCCAAGAAGGCCGCCGAGCGGGGGCTTCGGGCCAAGCCCTGGGTCAAGACCTCGCTGGCGCCCGGCTCCAAGGTGGTCACCGAGTACTACGACGACACCGGCCTCACCCCGTTCCTGGAACAGGTCGGCTTCTACACGGTCGGCTACGGCTGCACCACGTGCATCGGCAACTCCGGCCCGCTCCCCGAGCCGGTCGTCGCCGCGATCGACGAGGGCGACCTGGTCGCCGCGTCCGTGCTGTCCGGCAACCGCAACTTCGAAGGCCGCATCAACCCGCACGTGAAGGCGAACTACCTCGCCAGCCCGCCGCTCGTCGTCGCGTACGCGCTCGCCGGCACGGTCGACGTCGACCCCGTCAACGACCCGCTCACCCACGACGCGGACGGCGCGCCCGTCTACCTGCGCGACCTGTGGCCGACGCCGGCCGAGCTGGCCGACGTCCTGTCGCAAGCGATGAAGCCCGAGACCTTCCGTCGCCTCTACGACGGCATCGAGCAGTCGAACGCGACGTGGAACGCCATCCCGGTCAAGGGGGGCGAGCTCTTCGGTTGGGACGAGGCCTCGACGTACGTTCAGGAGCCGCCGTTCTTCGTCGACATGGCGGCGTCGCCGGAGCCGATCGCGCCGATCCTCGGCGCGCGGGCGCTGGTGAAGGTCGGCGATTCGGTCACGACCGACCACATCAGCCCCGCCGGCTCGATCGCCAAGGACTCGCCGGCCGGCGCCTACCTCATCGAGCGCGGCGTCGTCCCGCACGACTTCAACAGCTACGGATCGCGCCGGGGCAACGACCGCGTGATGACCCGCGGCACCTTCGCCAACATCCGCCTCAAGAACGAGCTGGCGCCGGGCACCGAAGGGGGTTGGACCACCGACCTCGAGACCGGCGAGGTCGTCTCGATCTACGAGGCCAGCCGCCGCTGGCAGGAGCGCGGCGTCCCGACCGTCGTGCTCGCGGGCGTCGACTACGGCATGGGTTCGAGCCGCGACTGGGCGGCCAAGGGCACGTACCTTCTCGGCGTCCGCCTGGTGATCGCCGAGAGCTACGAGCGCATCCACCGCTCCAACCTGGTGGGCATGGGGGTGCTCCCGCTCCAGTACCTCCCCGGCCAGACCGCCGCCACCCTGGGGCTCGACGGCACCGAGACCTTCGACGTCGCGATCGACGACGCCGTCACCCCCAAGCAGACGTTGACCGTGATCGCCCGCAAGCCCGATGGCCGCGAGCTGCGGTTCGAGGCGGTCGCCCGCCTCGATACCCCCGTCGAGATCGACTACTACCGCAACGGTGGGATCTTGCACACCGTGCTGCGCGCCCTGCACGCCACGACCGTCGCGAGCTGAGGCCGCGCGGTCGATCCGCGCCCACCGACGACGCGCCCGCCACGAACGGGCGGGCGCGTCGTCGTCCGGGGCCCTCGCGCGGAGGTGATGCGGCGCGCCCGCCGCGAGCCCCGGGACGTGGGCGACTTCGCGTGCCGCGCCCTCGGCGCGTGCCTATACTCGACGCATGCGCGACACCCTCGTCTTCATCCTGATCCTGGTCGCCGTGTTCATCGGCGTTGGCGAGTGGCGCGGATGGTACGTCGGCGTCCCGGGCAGCACGCCGGTCTTCCTGTACCAGAAGGACCACCGTGCGGTCACCGAGGTCCGGACCGTCACGCGCTCGGACATGCCCATCGAGGTGTCGGGGCGGGTTCGGCGCGGCACGGTCACGCTGCAGGTGACCTACGAACGGCCGGCGAGCTTCCAGACCGGTGGCGGCGCGCTCCCCGAAGAGATCGTGTTCGAGCAGACCTACCGCACCGGCCAGACCATCGCCTACCGCGAGACGGTGGCCGAGGGGCGCGGGATCTACCGGGTCGTCATGACGTACGACGACGCCAGCGGCACCTTCCGCTTCCGCTTCCCCAGGCCCTCCGAGCTCTGACGAACCCACCCGACGAGCGGTGCGTGGCGAAGGCCACGCACCGCTCGTCGGCGTTCGCGGCATGATGGAGGGCGTGCGCCGCCGTTCCCACCGTCCCCTCCCTCCGCACCTGGCTTGGTTCGTCGCAACGCTCCTGCTGGGCGCCTCGGCGCAGGCGCAACCCCTCGTTCGCGTCCTGCTCGGCGACGCCTTGACGGAGGTCCAGGTGGCGTTCGCCGGACCCCACGAGGGCGCCATCGACGGTCGGTCGTTCGCGACCCCCTTCGCGCTGAGGTGGCCCATCGCGGCCGCCGCCGGCGAACTGACCGTCGACGGCCACCCGGTCGGGCGCGCGCTCGAGTTGTCGTCGCCCGACGGCGTCGTCTGGGACGGTCGCAGCTACCGCGGTTCGCTGCGCCTCCTCGCCGACGGCGACCGCGTCCGGGTCGTCAACGTCGTCGACCTGGAGGCGTACCTCCGCGGGGTGGTCCCGGCCGAGATGATGCCCGTGTGGCCCGGCGAAGCCTTGCGGGCGCAGGCGATCGCGGCGCGCACGTACACGCTCGCGCACCTCGACCCGGACGCTGCGTACGACGTGTGCGCCACCGACGAATGCCAGGTCTACCGCGGCCGCGGCGCGGAACACCCGGCCACGGACGCCGCGATCGCCGACACGGCGGGGCTGGTCCTCACGTACGCGGGCGCGTTCGCGAACACCTACTACCACTCGGACTCCGGCGGCGTCATCGCCAGCTCGGCCGAGGTCTGGGGCCGCGACCTGCCCTACCTCCAAGCCTTCCAGGACGTCGTCGCCGACGGTCCGCACCGCACCTGGACCGCGCGCCTGAGCCCGGCGCTGGTCGCCAGCACCCTGAGCGCGGTCGGCCGCGACGTCGGCGTCGTGGCCCGGATGTCGATCCTGGCCACCAGCGCCTCGGGGCGCGTCGTCCGCGCGGAGTTCGTCGGCAGCGGCGGCCGCACGGTGCTCGAGGGGCAGACGCTGCGCACCGTGCTCCGGGGCTGGGGTCTGAAGTCGACGCGCTTCACGATGACGGGCGACCTGAGCGTGCGCGGCGAGGGTTGGGGCCACGGCGTGGGGATGAGCCAGTACGGGGCGCGCCAGCTCGCGGTGCAGGGGTACGGGTACGCGCAGATCCTGGGCTTCTACTACCCGGAGACCACGTTGCAGCGGGTCACCACGCAGGCGGCGCGCTGACGACGGCGACGCGGGCTGCGCGTCAGCCGCGGGCCAACTTCACGACCTTGACCAGGTCGCGGACGCTCGCCGGGTCGGTCGAGAGGTCGGGCGCGCACGTCGCGACGTAGGTCTCGAGGATCACGTCGCCGGTCGCCGAGATGGCGCTGCGGACGCCGGCGAGCAGCGTGAGCACCTCGCGGCAGGAGCGGCCGTCCTCGATCATCTGCTGCAGTCCTCGTACCTGCCCTTCCAAGCGACGAAGGCGGTGCAGCACGCGGGTGCGCGCTTCCTCGTCCATCGCGAGGGGGGCGTCGGCATCGGATCGGTGGGGGAGGGTCATCGGGGTTCCTTCGAGGTCTCGGGGCTGGGGTCAAGTATCCCTAGGGGGTATCCTACCATGCGCTTCCGGCCGGTCGTCGTTGGCGCGACGCCGGCCGACGCGGTAGCCTTCGGGTACGTCCCTGCGCGGCGGCCCCGAGGCGGTCGCCCGAGGGCGCGTGGTGGAGGGAGCGACCCGTGCGCGCGTACCGTGGCGTCGTCCAAGAAGGCCGAATCGTCCTCGAACCCGGCGTCCGCTTGCCCGAGGGCACGGTCGTCACGGTGACGGTCGGCGAGGGCGAGTTGCTTCGTGCGACGCTCCGCGCGGCCCTGCGCCGCAACGCCCGACGCCGCAGCCGCGGCCGACGCTGGGTGCCCGTGCTGACCGCGCGCGGCCGCCCGGTGTGACCGGTCCCGAGGCGACCGAGGTCGAGCCACCGCCCCTGACCGGCCACCGGCTGACGCTGGTCCCGACGCCGATCGGCAACCTCGACGACATCACCCTGCGCGCCGTCGCGACGCTGAAGGCGGCGGACGTGGTCGCGGCGGAGGATACCCGCCGCACCCGGACGCTGCTCGATCGCCACGACGTCGCCACCCCGCTGGTGCGCCTGGACGCCCACCGCATCCCGACGCACGGGCGCGGCGTCTTGGCCGCCCATCGCCACGTCGCGTACGCCACCGACGCCGGCACGCCGGGCATCAGCGACCCAGGGGCGGATCTGCTGCGCATGGCGCTCGGGCTCGGGGTGCACGTCGAGGCGCTCCCCGGGCCGACGGCCTTCGTGCCCGCCCTGGTCCTGTCGGGGCTCCCGGTGCACCGGTTCGCCTTCGAGGGCTTCTTGCCGCGCAAGGGACGGGAGCGGCGCGAGCGGTTGGCCGAGATCGCCGGCCGGTCCTTCACGACCGCGCTCTACGAGGCGCCCTCGCGCGTCGCGGCGACCCTCGACGAGCTCGCGGAGGTCGCCGGGCCGGATCGCTCGGCGGCGGTCGCCCGCGAGCTCACCAAACGCTTCGAGGAGGTGCGCCGGGGGACCCTGGCCGAGCTCGTCGCGGCGCTCACCGCGCAGCCGCCGCGCGGCGAGGTCGTCCTGATCGTCGGGCCCGCCCGAGCCGGCGCCGACACCGGCGGAGCGACGAGCGCCGCGCCCGACGACGCCACCGCGGAGGTCCTGGCGCGGGACCTCGCGGCCGGCGGCGTCTGGGGTCGCGACCTGCGGCGAGCGCTCGAGGCGGCGGGCGTGGCGCGCGACGCGGCGTACGCGCTGGCGGTCCGGTTCGGGCGGCGGTCCGACCCCAGCGGCTAGGCGCCCGCGGTGCGCTGCGTCGTTCCGGTCCCGGTCGACCGGGACCCCGTCCGGTACACTCACGGCCGCTGATGGCCGTACCGTCCACGCCCCCCACCGTGCCCCGCCCCGAGACCCCGTCGGGCGCCGGCGTCCGCCTGCTCGGACTGCCGACCGTGGCCCGCCTCGCGCGCTTCGCCCGCACCGAGGGGCCGGCGGTGCTGCTGACCACCGCCGAGCGGGCGGCGGCCTTCCGCGACGCGCCGGTCTTCGGGGCCGCCGTGGGGTTCGACCCCACCCTGGCCGATTGGCACGATCGCCGCGAGAAGCTGGTGCTCACGCTGGGGCACGCGCTGCGCCCCTTCCCGGCCGACCCGGAGCGTTACGCGCTCGAGCTGCGCTTGGGCACCCGGGTCGGGCGCGACGACCTGCTCGGTCGCCTCGTGCGGTACGGCTACGACCGCGACGCCGTGCCGGGGTTCACGGTGCGCGGCGACACCGTCGACCTCTACCTGGGCACCGATCCGGAGCGCGACCACGTCCGCCTGTCGTTCTTCGGCGACGAGCTCGACGGGCTCGAGCGCGACGGCGCGCCGATCGAGGCGCTGGTCCTCGGGCCGCGCGACCTGGAGCGGTTGGTCGAGGACGAAGAGGAGGACGACGATCCGGAGGCCTGGACCTCGAGCGTGCTCGAGGCCTGCCCGGGCGCCGTGTTCCTCGACGCCCCCGAGCTGATCGAGGGGGAGCTGGGCGCGGAGGCCGCGGCGCGGCTCTTCGCGCTCCTCGAAGGGCGCCGGCCGACCTCCTTCGGGCGCGACCCGCTGCCCCTCGAGGCGCAGGGCCCGCCCGAGACGTCGCTGGGGTACTACCGCGCGCGGCTCGACGAGTTCGCGGGCGACGCCGAGACCTGGCTGCGCGACGGGTACTCGGTGCACGTGCTGCTCAAGTTCGAGCGCTCAGGGCGGTACCTCGCGGAAAAGGTCTTGGACCACCTGGAGCCGCGCTGGCACGGACGCGCGGAGCCACGGCCCGGGGCGTTGAGCCTGATCCTCGCCCCCCACGCCCAGGGCGGGTACCGCGACCCGGAGCGCAAGGAGGTCGTGGTCACCGAGGACCTCCTCTACGGCGCCCAGGGGGCCCGCAAGCTCAAGCGGCTGCCGGGCCGGGCGGTCCACGGGGCGGAGCAGCTCACCCTCGGCGACTACCTGATCCACCCCGACCACGGGATCGGCCGCTTCGAAGGGCTCGAGGCGCGGGTCGTGGTCGGCGCCACCCGCGACTACCTGGTGCTGCGGTACGCCGGCGAGGGGAAGCTCTACCTCCCGGTCGAGCAGCTGCCGCTGCTGCGGCGGCACCCCGGGACCACCGACGACCCGCCGCGGCTCTCGACGCTCGGCACCAACGAATGGGCGCGGGCGCGGGAGAAGGCGCGGGTCGGCGCGGAGGCGTTGGCGGCGGAGCTGATCAAGACCTACGCCAAGCGCCAGGTCGCCGTGGGCACCGCCTTCCCGGACGTGCCCGAGTGGCAGCCGCTGGT
The DNA here is from genome assembly GCA_011390455.1 of Trueperaceae bacterium. The sequence goes on along the minus strand of JAABSI010000007.1, from coordinate 28,447 downwards.
CGCGAAGAACTTCCCGCACACGCTCACGCCCGACCAGGCGATCGCGATCGACGCGACCCTCGCGGACATGGAACGTCCGGTGCCGATGGACCGCCTCGTCTCGGGGGACGTCGGCTTCGGCAAGACCGAGGTCGCGATCCGCGCCGCCTTCCGGGCGGTCGCCAACGGTTACCAGGTGGCCATGATGGTGCCGACGACCGTGCTCGCGCAGCAGCACTTCGAGACGGTCGCCGAGCGCTTCGCCGGGCTCCCGGTGCGCGTCGAGGTGCTGTCGCGCTTCAGCAGCGACCGCGACGCCAAGTCGGTGCTGGCGGGGCTCGCGGACGGCACGGTCGACGTCGTGATCGGCACCCACCGGCTGCTGGGCGAGGGGGTGGCGTTCAAGCGCCTGGGGCTGCTGGTCGTCGACGAGGAGCACCGCTTCGGGGTGGGGCAGAAGGAGCGCCTCAAGGCGCTGAGGGCGAACCTCGACGTGCTGTCGCTGTCGGCGACGCCCATCCCGCGGACGCTCTACATGAGCCTGGTCGGGCTGCGCGACGTCTCCCAGATCATGACCCCACCGGAGGGGCGCCAGCCCATCCAGACGCTCCTGCAGCCCTACGACCCGCGCACCGTGCGCGACGCCGTGCTCTTCGAGCTCGAGCGCGGCGGCAAGGTCTACTACATCCACGACCGGGTCGGCTCGATGGGCATGCGCGCGAAGACGCTCGCGCAGCTGGTGCCCGAGGCGCGCATCGGGGTCGCCCACGGCCAGATGGGGGCCGACGACCTCGAGCGGGTGATGCTCGGGTTCCAAGAGGGGGCCTTCGACATCCTCCTGGCCACGACGATCGTCGAGTCGGGCTTGGACGTCGCCGGCGCGAACACGCTGCTCATCGAGCGCGCCGATCGGCTCGGGCTGGCGCAGCTCTACCAGCTGCGCGGCCGCGTCGGCCGCCGCCAGACCGAGGCGTGGGCCTACCTGTTCTATCCCGGGCGCCTGACCGAGACCGCGCAGCGTCGGCTCTACGCGATCAGCGAGCTGAACGACCTCGGATCGGGGCACCTGCTCGCGGAGAAGGACATGGAGATCCGCGGCGTGGGCAACCTGCTCGGCCCCGAGCAGCACGGCCACATCTCGACGGTCTCGCTCGAGGTCTACACCGAGCTGCTCGCCGAGGAGATCGCGAAGCTCAAGGGCGAGGCCCCCAAGGAGTCCGGGCCCCCGCCGGTCGCGATCGACCTGGGGATCGACGCGCGCTTGCCGCCGACCTACGTCGCCGACGACGACGCCCGCATCGGCTACTACGGCCGCTTCGCCGAGGCCGCCGGGCTGGCCGAGCTCTCGCGCTTGGCGCGCGAGCTGCGCGAGGCGTACGGCCCGTTCCCGGCCGAGGTCAAGGCCTTCGTGGAGCTCGCCAAGCTGCGATCGCTCGCGGCCGGCAAGGGGGTGGCGACGATCACGGCCCACATGACCGACGTCCAGGTCGCCTTCCATGAGGCGAGCATCGACTACGACGCGCGCGCGGTCCGCGAGCTGGGCGTGACCGTGGAGCGCACGACGTACCCGCCCGGCTTCTCGCTCAAGCGCCGGGGCGTATCGAACGAGCGCATGCTGCAAGCGGTCGCCGATCTGCTCTACGCCTGCGGTTGAGCGCGGCCCGGTCCTCAGGCTCCTCGCGGCGACCAAGCGAAGCGCCCCGGACGAAACCGTCCGGGGCGCTTACCGTGCGGCGCCCGAAGGCGCGGCCGATCAGAAGTGGTAGTTGAAGCCGAGGCGCGCCGTCACGCCGAGCGCGAAGGGGAGGCGGATCGTCGGGCCGACCTCGAGGAAGACGCCGCCCTCGGGCAGGCCGACCTCGCCGAGGCGGTACTCGATGCCGCCGAAGAGGTTCGCGGTCGCGAACAGATCGGACTCGAGGACGAGCGTGGCACCGGCGCCGACGTAGGTGTCGAGCGGCAGCGCGCCGGTGTCGAGGGCGATCCCGTAGAGCACGTCGGCGCCGACGGTCAAAGCACCCACGCCGTACGAGTAACCGACGTTGGCGCGCAGGTCGAGGTTCGTGAAGACGTTCTCGACGCCGAAGTGGGCTTCGGCGCCCGGGTACCCGCCGCTGACACCGGCCCAGAAACCGGACTGAGCGAACGCGGCGCCCGTGCCGAGGGCGGCGATAGCGAACAGGGAAATGAGCAGCTTGCGCATGCGATGCCTCCAAGAGGGGTTCGGGGGAGCGGATGCTCCCTCCGTCTTCCCTCTGTATATCACGTCGGGAACCGTCCGGAACGCGGAAAGTCCACAGGGACGCGCGCTCCGGTGGTCGGGGCGGGCCTCAGCGACCGCTCGAGCGCTCCGCGTGGCGGCGCACGGGGTCGCGCACCTTGGGCACGGCGCGGTTGCACTCGGGCACGTCGCCGTGGCGCGCCCGGTGGGTGGCCAGCAGCGCGGCTTCGTCCGCCTGCGGCACCCGCGAGTGGGCGCTGCGCCAGTAGGAGGCCCGCTCGGCGACGCAGCCGCCGCCCGCCAGGTGTTGGCGCAGCCGGTTGGGGACGTCCACGGCCGATTGGCCCACGTAGATCACGCGCTTCTCGGCATCGGCGAGCTCGTACACCCCCGGCTGCGGGTCGCGCCCGCGCGCCGGCGGCAGGCGGTCGAGTCGGCGCCAGCGCGCCGCGATCGGCACCGGCCCTCAGACCTGGAAGCCGAGCTCGCGCAGCGCCTCGCGGTCCTCGCGCCAGTCGCGGCGCACGACGACGTCGAGCTCCAGGTAGATCTTGGTGTTCAGGAACACCTCGAGCTGCTTGCGCGCGGTCTTGCCGATCTCGCGGATCATCTTGCCGCCCTTGCCGAGCACGATCGGTCGGTGGCCGAGCTTCTCGACCCAGATCTCGGCGGAGATCACGAGCGGCTCGTCCTTGCCCGGCCGCGGGTCGCGCCAGTCGGTCGTCTGCACGGCGACCGCGTACGGCAACTCCTGACGCAGGTGCACCATCGTCGCCTCGCGCACGATCTCGGCCGCCCACTGCTCGCGCGTCTGATCGCTGCTGGCGTCGCCCGGGAAGAACCACGGGTTCAGGGGGAGGAGGGCGAGCAGGTCCTCGCGCAGGGCGTAGACCGCCTTCGGGTCCTCGAGGGCCGACAGGGCCACCTCGCGCTCGCGCTTGGGGTAGAGGTCGCGGTAGAGCGACATCGCCTCGTCGGGGTACTTCGCGACGTCGAGCTTGTTCCCGATGATCCACACGCGAACGTCCGGACCGAGGCCGTTCAGGAACCGCGCCACGTCCTTGTCCTCGTCGCCCGGCGGACGCCGCAGGTCGACCACCCACAGGATGGTCTCGACGTCGACCACCGCTTCGCGGACCTCCTGCGTCATCGCCTTGTCGAGCGCGTCGCCGCCCCGATGGAGGCCGGGGGTGTCGACGAACACGAGCTGGCGGTGCTCGCTGGAGTAGACGCCGCGCACGCCGCGGCGCGTGGTCTGCGGCTTGGACGAGATCGGCGCGACCTTGACGCCCAGCAGGGTGTTGAGGAGCGTCGACTTGCCCACGTTCGGTTTGCCGACGATCGCGACGAACCCTGCGCGCGTCGGCTCGCTGCCGGCGGGGGCGAAGGAGAACGGTTCGTCGACCGCCGGGAGGTTCGGGAGGGGGTCGGGGTGGAGGTGGTCGTCGGACATGGTGGGGTCCTCTCGGCCCGGGCTTCCGGGCTCCTGAGCAAGGCATCGGGGCCCCCTGACGGAGGCCCCGAAGGCGTTTGGTTGCGGGGACAGGATTTGAACCTGTGACCTTCGGGTTATGAGCCCGACGAGCTACCAGACTGCTCCACCCCGCGGCGGACGCAAAAGAAATCGTACACGAGCGGCCCGCACCGTGTCAAGCGTGGGGACCGAGGCGCGCCTCAGCGGCCGAGGACGCCGAGCACCAACGAGGGCGCTTCCGCCGCTTCGCGCACGTCCACGGCGCCCTCCAGCGCGGCCAGCGCCTCGTCCAACCCGCGCCCGTCCCGGTGGTGCAGCGTCGCGAGCGCGTCGCCCGCCGCGACCGCGTCGCCGACCTTCGCGTGGAGCGTCAGGCCCACCCCGAGGTCGAGGACGTCGCTCTTGCTCGCGCGCCCGCCGCCCAACCGCTGCACCGCGCGCCCGATCGCCTCGGCGTCGTAGGCGGCGACGACGCCGCCGTGGGGCGCGGACCAAGGCGCCTCGCCGGGCGCGACCTCGAGCCGGTCGAGCGCCGCGACGTCCCCGCCCTGAGCCGCCACCCAGCGCTCGAAGCGGGCGTAGGCGCGGCCGTCGTCGAGGGCGGCGGCGACGCTCGCGGCGTCGTGCGGCAGGCCGCTCGCATCCAGCACCTCGGCGGCCAGCGCGACGACCAGCGCCCGCAGGTCGGCGGGGCCGCCGCCGCGCAGCACCGCGATCGCTTCGCGCACCTCGAGCGCGTTGCCCACGGCCCTCCCGAGCGGTTCGGCCATGCTCGAGAGCACCGCGCGGACGTTGCGGCCGGCGCGCCGGCCGATGTCGACCATCGCCTCGGCGAGCGCGCGCGCGTCGGCCTCGGTCTTCATGAAGGCGCCGCTGCCGACCTTGACGTCGAGCACCAAGCTCTGGGCCCCGCCGGCGAGCTTCTTGCTCATGATGCTGCTCGCGATCAGCGGCAGCGAGGCGACCGTGCCGGTGGCGTCGCGCAGCGCGTAGAGGAGCCCGTCGGCGGGGGCGAGGTCCTTCGACTGACCGGTCACCGCGACGCCGACGGCGCGCACCTGCTCGAGGAACGCGCGCTCGTCGAGGGTGGAGCGGAAGCCGGGGATCGCCTCGAGCTTGTCGACGGTGCCGCCCGTATGGCCGAGGCCGCGGCCCGACATCTTGGCGACCGTGCCGCCCAGTTCGGCGAGCAGCGGCGCCAGGACCAGCGTGGTGGTGTCGCCGACGCCGCCGGTGGAGTGCTTGTCGACGGTGTGCGGCAGGTCGGCGAGGTCGAGGACGTCGCCGCTCGCCGCCATCACGGCGGTCAGGTCGGCGGTCTCCTGCGGCGTCATCCCGCGCCAGACGACCGCCATGAGCCAGGCGGCCACCTGGTAGTCGGGGACCTCGCCGCGCACGTAGGCGCCGAGGAAGGCCTCGAGGGTGGCGCGGTCGTGGGCGCCGCCGTCGCGTTTGTGGGCGATGACGTCGAGGGCGCGGACGGAGGCGGTCATGCGCCCATGCTACGCGGCCCGCGCGCACGCTGCGGAGTTCAGGGGCCGGCGACCGCCGCGGCGGCCGCCCGCGCCTCGGCCGCCTCGTCCCAGGGGAGCGCGTCGCGACCGCGCTCGAGCGTGCGCTCGTGGCCCTTGCCCGCCAACACGACGACGTCGCCCGGAGCCGCCCGGCGCAGCGCCTCGGCGATCGCGGCGCGGCGATCGGGCACGACCGCGAAGTCGCGACCCTCGAGGCCGCCGGCGCCGCGCGCCCCCTCGACCATCGCCGCCAGGATGGCGCCCAGGTCCTCGGTGCGGTGGTCCTCTTCGGTGAAGACCGCCAGGTCGGCGCCCCGCACCGCCGCCGCACCCAGCGGCGCGCGCTTGCCGGGATCGCGCTCGCCGGCGGCGCCGACGACCACGATCCGGCGCCCGCCGGGTCCCGGCGTCAACGCGGCGAGCGCCTTGGCGAGCGCGTCCGGGGTGTGCGCGAAGTCGACGACGACGCTGCAGGGCGTGGTCGCGACCAGTTGCATGCGGCCCGGGACGCCCGCGAAGGTCGCGAGCCGCTGGAGCGACCGCGCGTACGGGACGCCCAGCGCCCGTGCGGCGGCCAGCGCCGCCAGCGCGTTGGCGACGTTGAAGTCGCCCACCATCGGGAGCGTGGCGGGGTGCCGCTCGCCCTCGGCCACGACCGTGAAGGAGAGCCCGGTCGGGCCGGCGACGACGCCCTCGGCGCGGACCTCGGCCTCGAGGTGGCGACCGTAGGTCGTGCGCCGCGCTGGCGCGGCCGCCGCGAAGTGCGGGTACTCCGGGTCGTCGCGGTTGAGGATCGCGATCTGGGCGCGGGCGACCAACCCCGCCTTCGCGGCGCGGTACGCCGCGTAGCTGCCGTGGTGGTCGAGGTGCTCCGGGCTGAGGTTCGTCCACGCCATGAGCGCGTAGCGCACGTCGGCGAGGCGGTGGAGCGAAGCCCCATGGGAGCTCGACTCCACGACGGCGAAGCGCACGCCCGCGTCGCGCGCCGCCGCCAGGTGCGCCTGGACCTCGGTGGCCTCGGGCGTCGTGAAGTGCCCCTCGGTCGCGTACGGCTCGCGGCCGATGCGCACCAGGGCCGACGACAACAGCGAGGCCACCGGGTGTGCCTCGTCGCCCTGGAGGAGGTGGTGGAGGAGCGTGCTCGTGGTGGTCTTGCCGTCGGTGCCGGTCACGCCGGCGACGGCGAGATCGTGCGACGGCCGGCCGTGGAAGGCGGCGGCGAGCGCCGACGTCGCGCGTCGGTCGTCGGCGACGCGCACGTACGGCACGGGGAGGCCCGGGAACTCGGCGCGCGTCCCCACCACGCACACGGCGCCGCGCGCGACGGCCTCCGCGGCGAAGTCGTGCCCGTCGACCACGGCGCCGACCCGGGCCACGAAGACGGACCCGGGCCGCACCTGGTCGGCACGTTGCGCGACGCCCGTGACGGTGGCGTCGGGAAGCCCGTCGGGCACGGTTCCGAGCGCGGCCAGCAGCACGTCGCGCAGCGGTGCCTGGCGGCGATCGGGCCCGACCGGCGCTGCGTCCGTCACCGCACGACCGGCGTCGCGAGGCCGTGCCGCTCCAGGGTCGCGAACACCGACTCGCGGTCCGCGTCGCGGTGCAGGACGTCGAAGCGATCGGCGTCGACCACCACCACGGGCGAGAGGTCGTAGCCCTCGAGGAACGCCTCGTACAGCGCCCCGAGGCGCTCGAGGTAGCCGTCCTCGATGCGCTGCTCGAACGCACGCCCGCGCTGCTCGATGTGCCGCCGCAGGGTGGGCAGCGACGCCCGCAGGTAGACGAGCAGGTCGGGGGGCCGGAGCGCCCGCTGCACGGCCTCGTACATCGTCTGGTAGCTCGACCAGTCGCGCGCGTCCATCACGCCGCTCTCGAAGAGCTGGCGGGCGAACACGGCGGCGTCCTCGTAGACGGTGCGGTCCTGGATCACCCGGTCGCCGGGGTTCACCTGGGCCAGGTGTTGGCGCAGGCGCGCGGCCAGGAAGAAGATCTGCGAGTGGAAGGCGTAGCGCGCCATGTCGCGGTAGAAGTCGGCGAGATACGGGTTCTCGTCGACCGCTTCGTAGACGGGGTCGAGGAGGAAGCGCTCCGAGAGCAGCCGGGTGAGCGTGGACTTGCCCGCTCCGATGTTGCCAGCGACGGCGACGTACACGTCCGGGAGTGTACCGCCCGGGCGCGGGACCGGCTCGGTCCCGGGCCCCGGCGACCGCTCGCTGGGGCGCCTGCCTTCGCGCCGCGCGTCGGGTGCGTGCTATGGTCCGCCTAGCTGATGGAAGAACAACCTCCGAGTCGAACGCGACGACGCGTGTCCCCGATCTTCTTCATCTTGCCTGCCGTGCTCGTAGGGGCGCTCTCGGGCGCCTTCGCGCAGGGGGACGCCGCCTCCGGCGGCATCGGCGTGACGCAGATCGCGCTGCTCGTGGTGCTGCTGGTCCTGTCGGGTCTGATGTCCGGCTCCGAGACGGCGCTGACCGCGCTGGGCGACTGGAAGTTGCGCCAGATCCGCGAGGAGGGCAGCGACCCGGGCGGCCATTTCGCGCTGCTCGAGCAGAACCCGACGCGCTTCATCACCACGCTCCTGATCGGCAACAACCTGGTCAACATCGCCGCCACGGCGCTCGTCACCCAGATGAGCATCGCGCTGTCGCGCCAGATCGGCTTCTCCGAGGGTTCCGCGGTCGCCTACGCGACCGGGGTCATGACCGTGCTCGTGCTGATCTTCGGCGAGATCACGCCCAAGTCGATCGCGGTGCACCACCCCGTCCGGTTCGCGCGGCTCGTCATCCGACCGGTGCACGCGCTCTCGGTCTTCCTGTACCCGGTCGGGCGCGCCTTCGCCTGGATCACGACGATGGTGCTGCGCGCGTTCCGCCTCGAACCCACGAACGACCCGCTCATCACCGAGAACGAGCTGCGCATGATGCTGCGCTCGGCCGAGGAGTCGGGCGTGATCGAGGCGACCGAGCAGGAGATGATCCGCGGGGTCATCGACCTCGAGGAGACGGTGGTGCGCGAGGTGATGACCCCGCGCGTCGACGTGGTCGCGATCCCCGAGGACGCTTCGCTGCGCGACCTGCTGACGGCCACGACCGAGCACGGGTACAGCCGCTTGCCGGTGTACACCGGATCGATCGACGACGTGCGCGGCATCGTGTACGCCCGCGATCTGTTGCGCTACCTGGGCGAGAGCTCGGCGCTCGACACGACGCGGGTCGGCGACCTGATGCAGCCGGCGCAGTACGTGCCCGAGACGAGTTCGGTCCTCGACCTGATGCGCGACATGCGTTTGCGCAAGAACCACATGGCGGTGGTGGTCGACGAGTTCGGCGGCACCGCCGGGGTCGTGACGCTCGAGGACATCATCGAGGAGATCACGGGCGAGATCTACGACGAGACCGACGAGGACGAGGAGCTCGAGTTCGAGGAGCTCGAGGACGGCGCGGTGCGGATCCGCGCGACCGTGCACCTCGAGGAGGTCGAGGACCGCTTCCGCGTCGACTTCGGCGACGAGGGCGAGTACGACACCCTGGCCGGCTTCCTGATCAGCGAGCTCGGCCGCATCCCGCAGCCGGGCGAAGCGCTCACCCATCAGGGCGTGCGGTTCACGGTCGAGGAGGCCGACGAGCGCCGGGTGTCGCTGGTGCGGGCCGAGCTGGTCGAGGTCGCGCCGGTCGACGGCGTGTACGTCGAGCCGCATCCGGCCGACGGCTGACGGACCGTCGCGGTCGGCCCGCGGCGTTCGGCGGGCGCCCTAGCCGACGTAGCGGCGAACGACGCGCCGCCCGATGCCCGTGAGCAACTCGTAGACGAAGCTCCCCGCCGCATCGGCGACCGCCACCGCCGAGGGCCCGGCGCCGCCGACGAGGACCGCGCGGTCGCCCACGGCGACGTCGGCGTCGGGGCCGACGGCGAGCATCACCTGGTCCATGCACACGCGGCCAGCGACCCGCGCAGGTCGGCCACCGAGGCTCGCGAGCCCCTTCGACGACAGCGAGCGCGGGTAGCCGTCGGCGTACCCGAGCCGGACGGTCGCGATGGTCGTCGCACGCTCCGCGGTCCACGAGGCGCCGTAGCCGATCGGCGACCCCGCGGGCACGCGCTTGACGAAGGTCACCGGGGCGTCGAGCGTCAGCGCTGGCCGGAGCTCGGGCGCGAGTCCGGCGACGTGCGGCGAGGACGGCTGCCCGTAGACCGCGATGCCCGGCCGCACGAGGTCGAACTGGGCATCGGGCCGCGCGACGATGCCGGCCGAGTTCGCGAGGTGCGCCACCGGCGGTCGCAGCGAGGCGCGGTCCAGCGCCTGCAGCACCGCGTGGAAGGCCGCGATCTGGTCGTCGGTGCCGGAGCCGGGGAGGCCGGCGTCGGGTTCGTCCGCCGTGGCCAGGTGGCTCCAGACCCCCTCGAGGCGGCTCGCGCGGCCGCGGTCGACGGCGGCGGCGAGCTCGACCACCGTGCGCACGCCCGACCCGTCCGGGTCGCTCCGCGCGCCCACCGGCGTGCCGAGTCGCCCCATCCCGGTATCCACCTTCAGGTGCACCCGCGCCCGCCCCGGCGCCGCGGCGCGTGCGATCGCCTCGAGGTCGTCGCGATCCGCGACCGTGAGGGCCACGTCGGCCGCGACCAGCTCGGCGATCCGCGCGCGGACCGGCCCGAAGACCAGCACGTCCTGCGTTAGGCCGAGCGCGCGGAGCTCGAGCGCCTCCTCGGCGGTGGCGACGCCGAAGGCGTCGACGACCGCGGCCAGGGCGGGTGCCGCGCGGGCGACGCCGTGGCCGTAGGCATCGGCCTTGACGGCGGCCATCAGGCGCGTGCCGGGGGCCAGCCGGGCACGCAGCGTGGCGACGTTGGCGACCAGCGCGGCGAGGTCGACGATCGCGTGCGGCGCGTCGGGCGCAGGGTGGCGGGTCACTTGCCCCAGCTCGTGCGGCGTTCGACCCACTTGACCAGGCTCGAGGCCGCGAGGGTCAGGGCGATGTAGAGCATGGCGACGGTGTTGTAGGGCGGGAACGTCTGGAAGGTGCTCGCCTGGAACTCGCGCGCGCGTTGCGTGATGTCGCGGACGGACAGGATCGAGAGCAGCGAGGTGTCCTTGAACATGGCGATGAACTCGTTGCCGAGCGGCGGCACGACGATCCGCAGCGCCTGGGGGAGGACGACGTAGCGGGCGGTCATCCAGGGACCGAGGCCGAGCGAGCGGGCGGCCTCGACCTGGCCGCGCGGGACGGCCTCGATGCCGGCGCGGAAGATCTCGGCCATGTAGGCCGCGTACCCGATCGCGAGGGCGACGATGCCGCGCGTCATCCGGTTCATGTCGATGAAGCCCCCCGACAGCTCGCGCAAGGCGCCCTGCATGGGGAAGCCCACGTACAGGATCACGACGAGCATGGGCACGCCCCGGAGCGCGTCGACGTACATCTCCGCGAAGATCGCGAGCGGGTGCTGATCCGAGAGGCGGCAGCCGACGGCCAGGGCGCCCGCCAGGAAGGCCAGCACCGCGAGGGCCGACCCGACGCGCGCGAGCCCGGGGCGCAGGAAGCGCGCCTCCCAGAGCGCGGTGGCGCTCGCCGGCGCCGCGTCGACCGGCACGAAGGCGGCCCCGACCGTGCCGTCGGCGAGCCGCGCGAGCGCCGTCTCGGCGGTGTCGACCGCACGGATCGCGAGGGCCGGCGCCGCATCGCCGCCCTCGCCCCAGGTCCCGGTGCGCAGTCGGTCGGCGAAGCCGCTGGGGGTGCCCTGGACGAACGCGACTCGGGCCCCCGCGTCGGGGGCGCCGACGAGGACGTAGTGCTCGGTGGGGCGCGTGAAGGCGACGATCGAACCCACGGCGGCCAAGCCCGCGAGGAGCGCCGTCCGCCACCAGGTGGCCGGGCCGGCCTTGAGCACCAACAGCGCCGCGAGGATCAGCCCCAACACCGCGGCGGCGACGTAGGCGACCAGCGTGGCGCCGATCGTGGCGCCGATGCCGGGGAGGATGAAGGTCAGCGCGCGCCGGTAGTTCTCAGCGCTGAGGAACAGGAAGAGGGCGAAGGGGACCGCCGACAGGAGCACCCAGGTGCTCGGTCGCGGCCCGCGCCGGCGTCGGACGTCCGAACCGCGCTTCATGGCGGTCTACGGTAGCGCATGCACGTCGCCGGCGCACGCACCGGCGGCGCGGCCCCCCCGCGGCGCGCTCCGGCGGGACCCGAGCGCGCGGGGCCCCGGTCGCAGCGACCGGGGCCCCGCGGGCCGTCTCGGGGAGGGTCGGACCTCAGTCGCCCGCGACGAACCACTTCGCCTTGAGCGCGTCGAGCGTGCCGTCGGCGGCGATCTCGGCGAGGCCCTCGTCGAAGGCGTCGACCAGGTCGCTGCCGATCTGGAACACCATGCCGAGCGGGTCTTCGCCCAGCCCGCGGATCTCGACGACGATCTGGCCGGCGTACTCGGCGGCGAAGGCGTCCGCCGGCACCTCGTCGATCACGACGCCGCGGACGTCGCCGTTGAGCAGCGCCTGCACCGCTTGGGCGAAGGTGTCGTAGAGGTTGAGGCGGTCGCGGCCGAAGGCGTCCTCGGCGAAGTACGCGTTCGTGGTGCCGGTCTGGGCGCCCACCGTGGCGTCCTGCGCGACGAGCTCCTCGAACGACACGCCGGCGTCCTCGACCCGGACCGCGATCGCCTGGGTGACGACGTGGTACGGGGCGCTGAACTCGACGATCTGGGCGCGCTCGGGCGTGATCGAGACGCCGGAGGCCACCATGTCGAACTCGCCGGCCGCGAGGGCCGCGAAGATGCCGTCCCACGCCGTGCTCTGGAACTCGGCGACGCAGTTGATGCGCTCGCAGATGGCCTGGACCAACTCGACGTCGAAGCCGGTGATGGTGCCGTCCTCGGCGACGAACTCGAAGGGCGGGTAGGTGGTGTCGGACCCGACGGTCACGACCCGACCGCCGAGGTCGGCGGCGGCGGCGGTGGCGATCAGGGCGGCGACGAGCAGGGCGAGCATGCGGCGAACCATGGCGTTCCTCCAGGGCGCCCCGGGGTGCCCCGGGGCAGGGAAATCGAATGCCGAGGATACCCGAGCGCCGAGCGCGCGGTCGCGGGCAGCGGGCGCGCGCGCTTCACGACCGCTTCACGACGGCGCCACCGCCTCGAGCCGCGGCTCGCTCCCGCCGCCCGCGGACCAGGTCGACGACGACCAGCGTGAGGCCGATCAGGACCAGCACCTGCACCACCCGGAGGAGGTCGCCGAGGCCCGCGACTTGGGCCGCGGCGTCGAGCGTCGTCGCGTCGGTGCCGACCTCGGCGCCGGCGCGGGCGACCGCGCGGGCCGCCCACAGGCTCCCCAGGCCGATCGTCCCGACCACCTGACCGAGGTACCGGGTGAGCGAGAGCAGGCTGCCGGCGACCCCCGAGCCGCCACGCCGGGCCGCGCTCATGATCGCGGTGTTGTTCGGCGTCTGGAAGGTGCCCATGCCCAACCCCACGGGCAGGAAGCGGAGCACGTAGCCCAGCGGCGTCGTGTCCACGTCGAGGGTGCCGACGGCGACGTAGCCGACGACGAGCAGCGCCATCCCGGCGACGGTCACCGGGCGCGGCCCGATCCGGTCGGCGAGGATCCCGGCGACGGGGGCCGCCACGACGAGCACGCACGGGACGACGGCCATGAGCAGGCCGACGAACCACGCCGGATGCCCGAGCACGCCCTCGAGGTAGAAGGGCATGAGGAAGATCACCCCCGCGATCGAGACGAAGGTGGTGGCGCCGGTCGTCAGGCCGACCCACACGTCGCGCTCGCGGAACAGCCGCAGGTCGACGATCGGTTGCGCGACGCGCCGCTCCACCGCCACGAAGGCCCAGCCGAGGACCACCGACGCGCCGATCAGCGCCAGCACCCGGGGCGCGGCGAAGCCGAAGCTCTGCCCGAGGGTGAGGCCGAGCGAGAAGGTCAGCAGGGCCGCAACGACGAGCAGGCCCCCGGCCAGGTCGAAGCGGCCGCCGCGCTGCGGGGCCGAGCGCGGCAGGACGCGCGCGGCCAGCAGGGCGCCGGCCACCGAGATCACGACGCCCGCGACGAAGATCCACCGCCAGGAGGCGAGGTCGCCCACCAGTCCGCCCAACGACGGTCCCAGCACGATGCCCGCCGAGATGACCGCCCCGTTGATCCCGAGGGCGCGCCCCCGCTCGCCGGCGGGGAAGACGTCGGTGACGATCGCCAAGCCCAGCGCCGTCAAGGCCGCCGACCCCACGCCTTGCACCGTGCGGAACGCGATGAGCGTCGCGACGTCCGGGGCCAGCGCGCACGCGAGCGAGCCGACCCCGTAGACGACGTACCCGGCGAGGAAGACGCGGCGCTTGCCCCACAGGTCGGCGAGCCGCCCGATCACGGGCAGCAGCGCGATCGACGCCAGCAGGTAGGCGACCACCACCCACTGCACGGTCGCGAACGGCGCGTCCAACACCGTGACCAGCGTCGGGAGGACGACGTTGACCGCCGTGCCCATGACCGTCGCCGAGAACGCGGCGAGCGAGGTCGCCGCGAGGACCCACCCCGGGCGGACCCCCGACGGCGGTCCGGAAGGGGTGGCGGAGCGGAGGGCGTCGATCACGCGCCATGGAACCACGGCGGGTCCTGCGGGTGCGTCGCCGCGGGGCCTCCTCCGGAAGGCGCCGCGCCGCCTCCGCTCCGTCCGCTCCGTACACTGGGCGGGTGGCCACCGTCGTCGAGCTTCGCGACCGCCTGCGCCGCCCGCTCGAGCGCGAGCTGGCGACGGGCTGCCGCGACGACGTGGTCGTCGGCGGGCTCGAACGCCTCGTCGCCACCGTCGGGCGCCCCTTCGCCGACGTCCAGGAGCTGCTGACCGGCTACGCGGAGCTGGCGCCCGAGGAGCGCGCGGAGCGCCTCGAGGCCGCGCTCCGACGCCTCGAGCCGGCGCCGGCGGCGGCCGCGGCGCCCGCTGCGCCCTCAGCGGGGAGCGCCTCGCCCGCGGCCGCGGGCCCCGTCGACCTCGAGAGCGTCGACGCGCTCCTCGACGCGCCGCTCGCCGACCGCGCGGTCGACCTCGGGGCCCAGGCGGCGCGCAAGCTCGCCGAGGTCGGGCTCACCACGTACCGCGACGTGTTGACCCACGCACCGCGGCGCTGGGAGGACCGGCGCGCGCTGCCCTCGTTCGCGGCCGTCCACGGGCTGGAGCGCGCGACCGTGGTCGGCACCGTGGTCGGCCGCAAGCTGGTGCCGACCCGCCGCGGCGCCGGCGTGCTGCGCGCGGTCCTCGAGGACGGCGCGGGTGCGCGCCTCACCGCCGTGTGGTTCCACCAGCCGTGGGTGGAGCGGCAGCTCTTCCCCGGGCAGCGCGCGATCGTCACCGGCCGCGTGAAGCTGCGTGGGCGCACGGTGGAGCTGCACGTCGAGGGCTTCGAGGTCGACGACGAGGGCCCCTCGCTCTCGACCGGCCGGGTCGTGGCGGTGTACCCCAGCACGCAGGGGCTCAGTCAGGCCTACCTGCGGCGCGCGGTCGACCGCACCCTGGCGGCCCTGCCGCGGCTGCCCGATCCGCTGCCGGCGCGGCTCCGGACCGAACTCGACCTGGTCCACGCCGACCGCGCCTGGCGCGACGTGCACCAGCCGCCGGACGAGCAGGCCCTGCAGCGTGCGCTGCGGCGGCTGAAGTTCGACGAGTTCTTGCTCCTGGAGCTGCGCGTGCTGCTGCAGCGCGACGGCGGCGTCGGCCGCTCGACGGCCAGCGATGCGGACGACGAGGCGACGTTCCTCGAGGCGCTCCCCTTCGCGCTCACCGGGGCCCAGTTGCGCGCGCTGGCCGAGGTTCGCGCCGACCTGGCGCGGCCGCGCCAGATGGCGCGGCTCTTGATGGGCGACGTCGGCACCGGCAAGACCGCGGTCGCCGCGGGTGCCGCATGGACCGTGGTGCGCGGGGGCGCCCAAGTGGCGATCATGGCGCCGACCGAGCTGCTGGCCCGCCAGCACCTCACGTCCTTCACCTCGCTGCTCTGGCCCCTGGGCGTCACCGTCGACCTGCTCGTGGGCGGCCTCGGCGCCGCCGAGCGGCGCGCCGTGCGCGCCCGCGTGGCCAGCGGCGCGGTCGACGTGGTGGTGGGCACCCACGCCCTCATCCAGGAGGGGGTGGCCTTCCGCGACCTCGGGCTCGCCGTGATCGACGAGGAGCACCGGTTCGGGGTGGAGCAGCGCCGGACCTTGATCCGCGACGCCCCGGACGTGCTCGTGATGACCGCGACGCCGATCCCGCGCTCGTTGGCGCTCACCCAGTACGGCGACCTCGACGTGAGCGTCCTGGACGAACGCCCGCCCGGACGCACCGCGGTCGCCACCGAGCTCCGCCGCGGCGCCGATCGGCCCGCCGTCTACCGGCGGGTCGCGGAGGCGGTCGCCGCCGGCCGCCAGGCCTACGTCGTCGCGCCGCTCGTCGAGGACTCCGAGGCGCTCGACGAGGTCGTGTCGGCGACGGCGCTCCACGACGAGCTGCGGGTCCTGCTGCCGCCCGAGGTGCGGTTGGGTCTGGTGCATGGCCGCCTTGGGCCGGCCGACAAGGACGGCGTCATGGAGGCCTTCCGCGCCCACCGCCTCGACGTCCTCGTCGCCACCACGGTCGTGGAGGTGGGCGTCGACGTGCCGAACGCGACCCTGGTGGTGATCGAGAACGCCGAGCGCTTCGGCCTGGCGCAGCTGCACCAGCTCCGCGGGCGCGTCGGACGCGGCGCGCACCCCGGACGCTGCGTGCTGGTCGCGGGCGAGGCGAGTCGGGCGACGATGACCCGGTTGCGGGTGGTCGAGCGCCACACCGACGGCTTCCTGATCGCCGAGGAGGACCTTCGCCTTCGCGGTCCGGGCGAGCTGCGTGGTACGCGTCAGTCCGGCATGCCCGACCTGTCGTTCGGCGACCTGATCACCGACGTCGCCGTGATCGAGCAGGCCCGCGAGGTCGCGCAGCGCATGCTGGCGGCGTCGCCGCGGCTCGACGCCCCCTGGGCCGACCGTCTGCGCGCGATGCTCCAGCGCACGGAGCGGGCGATCGGGTTCCGGGAGACGCTGTGAAGGAGGGACGCACGTGAGATTGCTCGGACGCTTCGCGATCGTGCTCGTGGTGCTCGGCGCCCTGCTCGGGTGGATCGTGCGCGGCAAATGGGGTACGCGCCCCGGACCGCGGTTCTGGTGGGCGACCTTCGCACCGGCCGGCCTCCACGCCGGGTACGTCCTGCAGCGTGCGGTCGTGGCGGAGCTCGGCCTGGTCGCGCTCGGCGGGTACGCCCTCGCTTCGGTCGCGCTGCTGGTGGGCGCGGGCGGCGCGGTGCGCGCGCTCTCGGCGCGACGGCGGGGTTGGGCGGCGGCGGTGCCGCTCGCGCACGCCCTCCTGCACACGATCGCCACCAGCCTGCTCGGCGGCGCCTTCTCGGCGGCGTCGGAAGCGCCGCCGGTCGTCGGCCCCGCGCTCGTGGTGGCCTGGTCGATCGTCGCGGCGAGCGCCTGGGCGATCGTCCTCCTGCGCGTCGGTCGTCCGCGTCGCTGGTGGCGCCGGGGCGGCGGCGCGCCGGCCGCGGACGCCCCTGCTAGACTCGAGCCGTGACCGCGCACCGCGCCCCACGCGCCCGGTCGGCCGCCCTCGCGGCGACCGCCCTGGTGTTCGTGCTGCTCCTGGCGGCGTGCGTGCCGCGGACCGTCAACGAGATCACCGACGCCACCCCGCTCGTCGACGTCGTCGCGCCGCGTTTCGTGGTCGACGGCCGCGCGACGCGCATCGAGCGCTTCGACCCGCCGGGGGCGGGCGCCGGGCTCCAGGCCGCGCTCGCGGTGTCGGTGTCCAACCCCAACGAGTTCGGCATCGTGCTCGAGCGCGTCGAGTGGACCCTGCGCCTGGCGGGCCGCGCCGTCGCCTCGGGCGTCCTCGAACCCGCCCTCGCGGTCCCGGGCGGTGCCGAGGTCCCCTTCGGTTGGGTCGCGGACGCGTCGCTCGCGGACGCGCGCGAGCTCTGGGGACCGGTCGTCGGCGCCTTCGCCGGACGACCGCTCCCCTTCGAGGTCGAGGGCCGTCTGCGCTTCGTGTCCGAGGTCTACGCCTTCACGAGCGGGGTGCGCACGCTGTTCGCGGGCGAGCTCGTCGCGCGCCAGACGGTGCGCGCGCCACGCTTCGCGCTGCACGAGGGCGGCCACGAGGCCACGGCGGTGCGCCCCGACGCGCCCGTGCTGCGGATCGCGCTGTCCCTGACGAACCCCGGCGACGTCGGCTACTTCGTGTCCGGGCGCGACGTGCGCATCGCGCTCGGCGTGCCGCGGTCGTCCCCGGGCGACGCCACCCGCGCCGTCACCCCGGAGGAGGCGCTCGACCTGCTCGAGGTCGGCCGGGTGGACCTGGCGCCGGTCCCCGTTCCGGCGGGCGCGACCGTGCGGACCGACCTGTTGGTGTACGTCGACCCCGCCGGCTTGTCGACGGCGGCCGTGCGCCGGCTCGAGGCGGCGCTGACCGGCGTACCGACGCCGTTCTCCGTAGACGGGGCGTGGGCGTACGACGTCCTCGGCGTCGACAGCTTCGTGCTCGAGTCCGGCCCGGAGCTGCTCGGGCTGATCGGACCGCACCCGGCTCCCTGAACGTCCGGAGCCCGGTCCCTGAGGGACCGGTGCGCGGTACGCTGCGCGCCATGTTGCGAATCCTCGTCACCGACGCCGTCGCTCTGGGCGACCTCACCTTCGACGACGTCGAGGTGGTCGACCGGCCCGGCATGCCGCGCGAGGAGATCCTCGCGGTCGTCGGTGGCTTCGACGGCCTCATCACCCGCTCGCGGACCCAGGTCGACGAGGCGCTCCTCGCGGCTGCCGCCCCGCGGCTGCGGGTCGTCGGCCGCGGGGGCGTCGGCGTCGACAATATCGACCTCGACGCGGCGAGCCGCTACGGGGTGCTGGTCGTCAACGCCCCCGAGGCGAACAACGTCTCGGCCGCCGAGCTGGCCATCGGCCTGCTCCTGGCCGCCGCGCGCGGCATCGGCCGCTCCGATGCGCTCGTGCGGCGCGGGACGTGGGATCGCGCGTACCTCGGACACGAACTCGACGGCGCGGCGCTCGGCATCGTCGGCCTCGGTCGCATCGGCAGCCTCGTCGCCAAGCGCGCCCAAGGGCTCGGCATGCGCACGTTCGCGTACGACCCCTACCTCAACCGCCGCCGCGCCGACGAGCTCGGGGTGGAGCTGGTCGACGACCTGCACGAGATGCTGGCGGAGGTGCGCTTCCTCACCGTGCACACCCCCTTGACCGACGAGACGCGCGGCCTGATCGACGCCGCCGCCTTGGCGGCCCTGCCGCGCGGCGCGGTGGTCGTGAACGCCGCCCGCGGCGGGATCGTCGACGAGGCGGCGCTGGGCGCGGCGCTCGCGAACGGGCACCTGTTCGCGGCCGGGCTCGACGTCTTCGTCGGCGAGCCTCCGGCGCCCGAGCACCCGCTGCTGCAACGCGACGACGTGGTCGTCACCGCGCACTTGGGCGCGAACACGGTCGAGGCGCAGGCGCGGGTCGGCTCGGAGATCCTGGAGCGCACCGTCCGCACCCTCCAAGGCGACGTCTCGCGCGGCGTCGTCAACGCGCCCGCCTTGGCGCCGGAGGTCGGCGCCAAGCTCGGCACCCACCTCGAGCTGGGCGAGGCGTTGGGGACGCTGGTCGCCCAGCTGGCGCACGGGCGCGTGCGCGAGCTCGCGATCGAGTTCGCGGGCACCTTCCCGATCGACCCCGACCCCATCGCGGTGGCGGTGGCCAAGGGCTTCCTGGAGCCGGTCCTCAGCGACCCGCCGACCTACGTCAACGCGCTCGCGTTGGCGAAGGACCGCGACGTGCGCGTCTCCCGGACGGTCGCGGCGCGCCCGCGCGGGTACACCACGCACGTGCTCGTCACCGCGATCGGCGACTCCGGCGCCGTGTCGGTCGCCGGCACGGTGCTGGGCGATCACCCGCGCGTCGTCGAGCTCGAGGGCTTCCCGATCGAGATCCGGCCCGAGGGGACCATGCTCGTCTGCACCAACTTCGACCGGCCCGGTGCGGTCGGTCGGGTCGGGACCGTCCTCGGCGACGCCGGGGTGAACATCTCCGGGATGCAGCTCTCGCGGGTCGGCGAGGACGGCCTCGCCATGTTCGCGCTCACCCTCGACCAGGTGCCCGGGGAGGACGTGCTCGAGGTGCTCCGCGGCATGTCGGACGTCATCCACTCGCTGCGCGTCGTGCGCTTCGCCTGAGCCAGCTTCGCCGCACCCACCAGGAGGCCCCGTGACCGCCCCCAAGGCCCGTCTGTTCGCCCCCGGACCCGTGCCGGTCGACCCCGAGGTGCTCGCCGCGCTGGCGCAGCCCGTCGTGCACCACCGCACGGCGGCCTTCCGGGCGACCTTCCTGCGGGTGCGCGAGGCGCTGGCCGACCTCGCGGAGGTCCCCGGCGACGACGTCCTGCTCGTCTCCGGCTCCGGCACGAGCGCCTTCGAGGGGGCGCTGCTCGCGGCCGTGCCGCGGGGCGGCACCGTGCTGGCGCTGACCGGGGGGAAGTTCGGCGAGCGCTGGGCCGAGCTGGCGCGCCGGTTCGGGTACGGGGTGCGGGAGCTGGACGCCCCCTGGGGTCGCGCGCACGACCCGCAAGCGGTGGTCGACGCGCTGCGCTCCGGACCCGCGCCGGACGCGGTGACGGTGGTCCATTCCGAGACCTCGACCGGCGTCCTGCACGACGTCGCGGTGATCGCCGCCGCCGTCCGGTCGGTCGCGCCCGAGGCGCTGGTGCTCGTGGACGCGGTGACCAGCTTGGCGGCCGCCGAACTGCGCCCCCGCGTCTGGGGCCTCGACGCCGTCGTGAGCGGCTCCCAGAAGGGGGTGCGCTTGCCGCCGGGGCTCGGCTTCGCCTGGCTCTCGGAGCGCGCCTGGGCACGGGCGGCCGATCCGTCGGTCCGCGTGCCCGCCTACGCCCTCGACCTGCACGCCGAGCGTCCGAAGCAGCGCGGGGGCGACACCGGGGCCACGCCGCCGACCTCGCTCGTCGTGGCGGCCGACGTCGGCCTCGCGCGACTCCGGGCCGAACCTGCCGAGGTTCGCTGGGCGCGCAAGGCGCGGCTCAACCAGGCGCTGCTCGCCGCCGGCGCCGCCGCCGGAGCGCGGCCCTTCGCGGAGCGCCCGAGCCCGGCGGTCGCGGCGCTCGAGACGCCGGCAGGCGTCGACGCCGAGCGCGTCGTCCAGGAGCTCGCCGGGCGCGGGCTGCGCATCGCCGGCGGCCAGGACGGGCTCAAGGGGCGCGTGCTGCGCCCGAGCGCGCTGGGCGACGTCGACGGGTACGACGTGGTGCTGCTCGCCGGCGCGCTCGAGGACGCCTTCCGGGCGGTGGGCATGGCGGTGCCGTACGGGGCCGCCGCCGGAGCGGCGCTCGCCGCGTTGGCGATCGCCGAGTAGGTCCCGTCAGGGCTGCGCCAGGAACGCCCAGGAGGACGCGCCCTCGGTGACCGGTCCGCGGGCGAAGCCACCGAAGGTTCGCACCCGGCCGAAGCCGGCGGCGCGCAGGGCGCGCTCGAGCTCGAACCGATGGAAGTAGCGCTGCCGCAGCGTCGCGGAGCGGCGGTGCAGGGTGCCATCGGCCGCCGTGCGGTCGAGCCGGTGTTCGGTGGCGACCGTCTGGGCGACCGGGTCGACGACCTGCCAGGTGGAGAGGTCGCCGTCGAGGCCGGCCCAGGCCGGTTCGACGCGCACCACCCCCTCCGGTCCGAAGCGCGGCACGAACACGTCGGTGGCGAAGGCCCCTCCCGGGGCGACGTGGGCGCGCGCGGCGGCGAGCGCGGCGTCCTGCTCGTCGAGGCTGGTCAGGTGCATCAGCATGTGGAACGGCGCGATCACCAGCGGGAAGCGCTCGCCGAGCGCCAGCGTGCGCGCGTCGCCGTCGCGCCAGATCGCCCGGTCGCCGACGCCCGCCGCGGCGAGGCGCGCCGCGCCGCGCGCCCGCATCGCCGCCGCGGGTTCGACCGCCACCACCTCGAAGCCGGCGCGCGCCAGGGCGAGGGTCACGCGGCCGCTCCCGGCGCCGAGTTCGAGCACCGGGCCGCCGAAGTCCTCGGCGAGCCCGCGGTAGAAGCCGAGGTCGTCGCGGTACCCATCGTGGAGCAGGTCGTAGAACTCGGCGTCGGCGTACAGGTCGCGGTTCACGCGGGCGCTCCGGGCGTGGGCTCCGGGGTGCCCGTGGGCGCCGGATCCGGCACGAGCCCGGCGTCGCCGAAGCGCAGCACCCGGTCGGCGACGTCCGCGATCTCGCTGCGGTGGCTCACGACGACGATCAGCCGCTGCGTCGCCAGCTCGCGCAGCAGCGCGACGAGCGCCCGCTCCGCCTCCGGGTCGAGCGCCGACGTCGGCTCGTCGAGGAGCAGCACCTGCGGGTCGCCGACCAGCGCGCGGGCGATCGCCAGCCGCTGGCGTTGACCGCCCGAGAGCCCGGCGCCATCCTCGGCCAGGTCGGCGTCCAGGCCGCTCGGGAGCGCCGCGATCGGCGCCTCGAGGCCGACCGCGCGCACCGCCGCCCACAGCGTCGCGTCGTCGGCCCCACGGCCGAGGTCGAGGTTGTCGCGCACCGATCCCGAGAGCAGGTCGTGGCCCTGCGGCGCGTACCCGACGCGGCGGCGCAGGGATGGCTCGTCGGCGACGCCCGCAGCGTCGACGACGACGCCGGCGACCTCGACCCGACCGGCCCGAGGCGGGAGGAGGCCGAGCACCGTGCGCACCCAGCTCGTCTTGCCGGCACCGCTGGCGCCGACGATCGCGACCAGCCCGGGGCCCTCGAGGCGGGCGTCGGCCACCGGGATCGGCGGACCGTCCGCGAACCCGAGGCGCAGCCCGGTGGTGGCGATCGTCGCCCGCGCGGCGGGCGCGCAGGGGACGGACCCGGGCCGGGCGGCGGCGCCCGCAGCGTCGGGGCCCGCGTCGTCGAGCGCGCGCAGCCGTGCGGCCGCGGCGCGCGCCTGCTGCAACAGCGCCAGCGCCTTGGGAAGGAGCTGGGCGGGGGTGGCGAGCAGCGCGACGAGCGTGAGGTAGGCGACCAGCTCGCCGGTGGTCGTGCGCCCCTCGGCCACCGCCCGCGCCAGCCAGGCGATCAGGGCGGCCAGCGCACCGAAGACGAGCAGCTGCGCGACCGGCGTCGGGACCGCCGCCCATGCCGTCCTGCGGGCCAACGCCCGTTCGACCGCGGTGTCGTACGGCGCGAAGCGCGCGCGCGCGAAACCGAGCGCCCCCGCGGCCCGGAGCACCTCGCGGTGCCGGACCCCCTCCTGGAGCCGTGCGCCGACCTGCTCGACGGTGGCTTGGTGGCGCCCGGCGCTCGCTTCGACCCGGCGCCCGAGCCAAGCCGTGGCCGCGGCCGCCGGCAGCGCCAGCGCGAGCAGGGCGAGGGTGGCGAGCGGATCGAGGGTGGCCAGCACGACGAGGATGCCGAGGGCGGTGGCGCTCTCGGTGAAGAGCGTGCCGAGGCCGTACAGGACGTACGTCTCGACCTCCCGGAGGTCGGCGATCACGCGCGCGGCCAGGCCGCCGCTGGTCGCCCCGCCCGCCGCCTCGGGCGGCCGGCGCAGCAGCGCGTCGTGCAGGCGCGCGCGCCAAGCGGCCGAACGCCGCGCCGCGCTGCGCCCGAACGCGACGTCCTGGACGAAGAGGAGCGCGGCGCCCCCCACCGCGAGCAGCGCGCCCAGGGCGATCAGGGTGGGGAGCGCGGTCAGGTCGCCGGCTCCGAGGACGCGGTCGAACACCGGCGCCACGAAGGCGGGCACCAGCGCGACGCGGGTGGCGGCGCCGGCGAGCGCGGCCGCCACGCCGAGGACGGCCCAGCCACCGCTCGGGCGCAGCAGCGGCGGCCGCGTGGGGCGGGTGGGGTCGCTCACGCCGCGCCGGGACCGTCCACCAAAGCACGCACGCGCTCGACGAGGCGATCGGCCGCGCCGGGGCGGGGCATGGTGGCGAGCAGGCGCGCGCGGCGGTGGGCGCGGTCCGCGGGGTCGTCCAGCAGGGCCGCCAGGCGAGCGGCGACGCCGTCGGGGTCGATCACCCCTTTGACCTCGACCATGAGGGGCTCGCCGGAGAACTGGTTGGGCAACGAGACGGGGTAGCGCAGCCGCTCGACGAAGAGGCGCACCGCGCGCCGCTTGAGCGGCACGCCGACGAGCGGCAGCAGCGACAGCCAGTGCCCGGGTCCTTCGAGCGGGATGACCTCGGGGCGGTTGAGGGGGAGGACCACGACCGACGGGACGCCCGCGATGCCGAGCTCGAGCGTGTTGGTGCCCGGGATCGTCAGGGCGACGTCGGCCGCCCGCATGTGGGCGTAGCGTTCGCCCTCGTCCGCCAGTTCGACGACGGTGCCGGACTCGGTGACGACGCGGTCGCCTTCGCGGTGCGCGCGGGTACCGCCGAAGGTGGCGCGATGGACGCCGTCGAGGCCCGCCTGGATCGTCTCGGGCCGGAGCATCCGCGGCACGGGCCAGACGAAGCGCGCCTCAGGGTAGCGCTGCGCGAGGCGGTCGGCGACGGCGAGGACGAACGGGATCAGGTGCACCGCGAAGGCGTCGCGCGAACCGGCCATCAGCAGGACGTGCGGCGCGCCGGGGGTGCCGACGTCGCCCCCTGCCTGGACGGCGTCGGCCACGAGATTGCCGATCACCTCCACGCGCTGGGGTGGGACCCCGAGCAGGCGCGTCTTGCGGCGGGTGGCCTCGTCGTGGACGAAGAGCCGTTCCAAGCCGCGGACGCGCGCGGGCACGAAGGCGTACTTGAACGCGGGCGCGTCGATCCGGCGCGCGAGCGCGGTCGCGTGCGCGCCGGGCCCGCCGAGCGACACGACCACGGCGCCCGGGCCCCCCTCCACGCCCTTGGGCGCGCGGCCCGTGGCGCCGGCGGCCACGAACTGCGCCACGCTCGCCACCCCCGCCACGTCGAAGGTGCGCGCGATCTCGGGCTCGCCCCCGGCCGCGAACTGGCATGGCACCAACACCACCCGCACGTCGGCGTCGGGCTCGGCCCGGCGCCAGGCATCGACGACCGGTCGGACCCACGTGTAGAGCTCGCCGGGCCCGTTCGAGGTCAGCACCACCCGGCGCCCCGGCATCGCCGTCAACCGCCGGTCACGAAGCGGGCGACGCCGCGCTGCGAGGCGTCGACGAACGCGACGAGTTCGGCGACCTCGGGCGTCGTCGCGGCGAGCGCGGCCAAGCCGTCGCGGTCCCGTCGCCGGAGGCACCGGAGCGCGTTCTGGAGCGCGGTCGTGGTCGTCGGGGGCACGCCGCGACGGCGCAGCCCCACCGCGTTCAGGCGGTAGTGGCGCGCCGGGTTGCCGCGCGACAGCGCGAAGGGCAGCAGGTCGGCGTTGGCGGCCGAGGTCGCGCCCACCATCGCCCACCGCCCCACGCGCGTCCACTGGTGCATCATCACGCCCGCACCCAGGACCGCGCCGGCGCCGACCTCGACGTGCCCCCCCAACTGCACGTGGGTGGTGAGCACGGCGCCGTCGCCGACCACCGCGTTGTGCGAGACGTGCGCGCCCGTCATGATCAGCACGTCGGCCCCGATCCGCGTCGCCTCGCCCTCGCCGGTCGCGCGGTGGACGGTGGCGTGCTCGCGCAGATCGGCGCGAGCGCCGATCGCCACCCCGCTCGGTTCGCCGCGGAAGTGCGCGTCCATCGGCGGACTGCCGATCACCACGTAGGGACCGATGCGCGCGCCGGCGCCGACCCGCGTGCCGCTGCGCAGGACCGCGCCGATCTCGATCACCGCGTCGGCGCCGAGGGCGACGCCGTCCTCGACCACGGCGAACGGCCCGACGACGACGCCGTCGGACAGCTCGGCGGTCCGGGCGATCAGGGCGCTGGGGTGGACGCGGGGCTCGGGCACGAGCGCCTCAGCGGGCGAACGCGAAGGACAGCGTCGCCTCGGCCGCCACCGCGTCGCCGACCAGCGCGACCGCTTCGACCGTGCACAGCCCCCGGCGGAAGCGCGTGATCGTGCCCGTCAGGCGCAGCACGTCGCCCGGCACCACCTTGCGGCGGAAGCGCGCGCCGTCGACGCCCGTGAGGTAGGCGATCCGGGGGGCCGGATCGCCGTCGGCGCCGCTCTCGGCGTCGGCGGCGCTCGCGCCTTCGCGCACGGCCAGCGCCAGCCCCGCCGCCTGCGCGAGCGCCTCGAGGATGAGGACGCCGGGCATGACCGGCTCCTCCGGGAAGTGCCCGACGAAGTGGGGTTCGTTGTGCGACACGTTCTTGGTGCATTCGAAGGCGTCGCCGTCCTGGCGGACGAAGGCATCGACCATCAGGAACGGGTAGCGATGGGGGAGGAGGCGGCGGACGTCGACCATGGCGGCGAGTCTACCGCCCGCCGCCCGCGAGCCCGCGGCGCCGTCGACCGGGCACCGGGGCGGCGCCCGTCAGGGCAGCGACGGCAAGGCGCTGCGATGGGCGCGGAGGCGCGTCAGCAGGTCCGCGGCGAGCGTCAACGACCGCAGGTCGTCCTCGAGGGTACCGATCGGCGTGGTGCGCCCGCGCACGCGCGCCAGGAAGTGGGCCATCTCCTTGCGCAACGGGTTGTCCTCGTACACGACGTAGCGATCGACGTGCACGTGGCTCCCTTCGGCGACGGCGCGTTGCGGTCGGTACACGGCCATCTCGGTGTGCGGCGCTCGACCGAAATCGAGCCGGAAGGTCTGGTGGGCCTCGGCGACCACCAGCGTGCGCTCCGCGTCGGGGGCGACGCGGCTGGCGAGGAAGCGCGCCACGCACCCCCCTTCGAAGCGAACCTGGGCCGCGCACACGTCCTCGTGCTCGCCGTCGCCGACGGTGTGGCCCGCGACCGCCACGTCGACGACGGGTGCGTCGACCAGTCCGAGCACGATGTCGATGTCGTGGATCATGAGGTCGAGCACCACGCCGACGTCCTGGATCCGACCGTTCGGAGCGAGGCGCCGCGCCTCGATCAGGTACGGCGCGCGCACCTGTTCGCGGAGCTGTTCGACCGCTCGGAAGAAGCGCGTGATGTGGCCCACCTGCAGCACGAGCCCGCGGGCGCGCGACAAGGCGGCCAGTTCGCGCGCGTGCACCACGCTGGTGGCGACCGGCTTCTCCACGAGCACGTGGACGCCGGCGAGGAGCAGGCGCCGCACGAGGTCGAAGTGGGTGCTGGTGGGCGACGCGACGCTGACGGCCTCGATCGGGCCGTCGGCCAACAGCGCGTCGAGATCGGGGTAGGTCGCGCAGCCGTACCGCTCGGCGGCGTCGGCGCGGCGCTCCGGGTCGGGTTCGACGATCCCCACGAGCGTGGCGTCGGGAAGCGCGGCGTAGACGTTCGCGTGGTAGCGCCCCATCACGCCGGCTCCGACCACCGCGACGCGCATCGGGACGACGTCGCTCACGTCGCGTCCGCGGCGGGGCGTGGAGGGGTGGCGAGGAGGCGGCGCATGGCGGTGACGTGGAGCAGATGCGATCCGCGCTGGACGCGGACCGTGCCGGCGATCGAGCGGCCGAGCAGCGCGAAGTCGCCGAGCGCATCGAGCGCCTTGTGGCGGACCGGTTCGTTCGCGAAGCGCAACGGTACGTGCGGACCGTCGCCCCCGAAAAGGATACCACTCCCCGCGTCGGCGCCCTGCAGGAGCCCGGCGGCCCGCAGGCGCTCGAGGTCCTCGGCGAAGGCGAAGGTCCGTGCCGGGAGGACGTCGGCGTACCGATCCGGCGCGCCGGCCCAACGCTGCACCCCGATCGCGGGGTGCGGGAAGGCCACCGCCACGTCGAGCCGTTCGGGCCCGGGATCGATCTCGACGACCGCATCGCCCGAGGCCCAGCGCCAGGGCGCGCGCGGGCGCCACGGCTCCGGAGCGGGCGGTGGCGCGCCGAGTTCCGCGACCAGCGCGCGCCACGGTGCGGCGGACCCGTCGAGGATCGGCAGCTCGTCGGCGTCGACCTCGACGACGACGCCCGACCAGAACCCCGCCACGCGCAGGGCGGCCAGCAGGTGCTCGACGGTCGCCACGCGGACCGCGCCGCTGCCGAGCACGGTGCAGTGGTCGGTCGCCACGACCTGGTCCACGTGCGCGGTCACGGTGCCGGCGGCCGTGCGGAAGCGCAGCGGCCCGTCGGCCCGGTAGAGGCGCACGCACGCCCGGCGGCCCGAGTGCACGCCCACGCCCGTGATCGCCGTGCCGCTCACTCGCGCTCGGCCGCCCGGCGCGCCCGCAGCGCCGCCCACAGGTCTTCGAGGCGCCCGATCAGGTAGCGCTCGCGCGCCCAGCGCTTGATCGGCTGCGCCGGGTAGCCGCCCCACGCCTCGCCGGCCGGGACGTCCTTGGTCACGCCGGCGCCGCCGGCGATGCGCGCGTCGTCGCCCACGCTCAGGTGGTCGCCGATGCCGACGGCGCCACCGACCACGACCCGATCGCCGAGGCGCGTGGAGCCCGCGATGCCCGTCTGCCCGGCGATCAGCGTGTCGCGCCCGATGTGGACGTTGTGCGCGATCTGCACGAGGTTGTCGACCTTCACGCGATCGCCGATCGTCGTGTCGCCGAGGGTGCCGCGGTCGACGCAGGCGTTGGCGCCGATCTCGACGTCGTCGCCCAGGACCACGGTGCCCAGGTGGTGGATCCGCACCGCGCCGGCGGGCCCCACGGCGTATCCGAAGCCGTCGGAGCCCAACACCGCTCCTGCCTGGACGCGGCAGCGGGCTCCGAGGCGGACGCCGTCCGCCACCACGACGCGCTCGCGCAACTCGCTGCCCGGACCGACGCTCGCGCCCGCGCCGACGACGGTCCCGGGTCCGACCCGCACGCCGTCGCCGAGGCGGGCGTGGGCGCCGATCACGACGCCGGCACCGATCGCGACCCCGTGGCCGAGGTGCGCGGTGGGGTCGACGACCGCGCTCGGGTGGACCCCGTCGGCGGCGACGGGCGGGCGCGGGTCGAGGCGGCGCGACAGGCGCGCGAGCGCGAGCCGCGGATCGCGCACCCGCCAGACCGCGGGTGCGTCGGCGTCGCGCTCGAGCCCGGCGGCCAGGGGGTCGGGGTCCGCGACGACGACCGCGACCACGCCGGCCGCCGCCCAGCGCGCCCACGCTCCTTCGGGTGCGGCCCCGGCCAGGACGACGACGCCACCCGGCACCGGCGTGCCGGCGTCCGCCGGCGGCGCGGCGGGCGCGTCGGGTTCGAGCAGCCGCACGATCGGCCGATCGGCTCCGGTGCAGGTGGCGTCGAGCAGGCGGCTGGCTTCCGCCTGCAGCAGCGGTGCGACGTCGTTCATGGGGTC
>JAABSI010000076.1 GCA_011390455.1 Trueperaceae bacterium | reverse complement strand
GAGAACCGGTAGGCCTGCACCCCGAGGTCGTCGAGCAGCGCGACGTCCTCGTCGAGCCGCGCCAAGTGGTCGATCGCGACGTCGCCGGTCGCGGCGTCGGCGATCGCCCCCGGGCGCCGGACGAAGGCGTCCCAGATGCTGGGGCCCTTGCCGCCGACGTCGGCGGCCCCCTCGATCTGGTACGCCGAGGTCGCCACCCCCCAGACGAACGTGCTCGGGAACTCGCGCTCCACCTCTACCTCCTCGCGATGGCCCGATCGTACCGTCGCCATCGCCCCCTGCGAGGCGCGCGTGCACCCGTGGGTCGAGCCCATGGGCACGAGCCCACGGGTAGGATGGCGGGGTGACGGCGCCTCCACCCGGTCGAGTCGCGCTCGTGCTCTCGGTGGCGGTCGTCGCCGTCAGCCTCGCCGCCATCTTCATACGCCTCGCCGACGCCCCTGGCGTCGTGGTGGCGTGGTGGCGGATGGCGATCGCTGCGCTCGTGCTCGCGCCGGTCGCCCTGCGCGCCCTGCGCCGCACCCCGCTCACGCGGGCCACGCTGCTGCCCACCGCGGCCGCCGGCGTCCTGCTCGGGGTCCACTTCGCCACCTGGATCAGCTCGCTGAGCTACACGTCGGTGGCCGCTTCGGTGGCGCTCGTGTCGACCACCCCGCTCTGGGTCGCGCTGCTCTCCTGGGCCTTCCTCAAACAGGCGCCGACGCTGACCGTGCTCGTCGGCGTGCTGCTCGCCGTCGCCGGGGGTGCGGTCATCGGCTTCGGCGACGCGCTCGGCACGACGGCGAGCGCCACCGCGCCCGCGCCGCTCCTCGGCGACGCCTTGGCGCTCGTCGGCGCCGTGGCCGTCGCCGGGTACCTCTTGCTGGGGCGCGTCGCCCAGCGCCGCGGGCTCTCGATCGACGCGTACGCGGGCGTCGCCTACGCGGTCGCGGCCCTCGTCCTGCTGCCCCTGCCGTGGCTCGCGGGCGCCTCCTACGTCGCCTACCCAGCGGCGACCTTCGCGTGGGTCGTCGCCCTCGCGCTCGTGCCGCAGCTCATCGGCCACACCGGCATCAACTACGCCATGCGCCACCTCGACCCGACGCGGGTCGCCACGGCGACGCTGCTCGAGCCCGTCGGCGCCGGACTGCTCGCCTTCCTGGTCTTCGCGGAGGCGCCGTCGGCCGTCACCCTGATCGGGGCCTCGGTGCTCCTGTTCGGCGTCGTGCTGACGGTTCGAACCGGGCGCGTGGAGCCCCGCCCGGTTCGCCGGCGGCCCCTCTAAGGGGGCCCGGTCTGCTAGGATGCGGGGCGTGATGGTGTCGTCGACCCTCGAACCCTCGGCGAACCACCCGAACCCCAACCACCACCCTCAGGCGTGAACGCCGTCGTTCCGCGACCGGTCCCCACCGGTGCGCGACCGCGCCACGCCCGTCGAAGGGAGCCACGGCCTTGAAAGACAGCCCCAAGAACTTCAAGAACGGCGATCAGGTCGTCCTGCCGCCGTACGGCGTCGGCATCGTCTCGGGTACGACCACCAAGACGGTCGCCGGCGCCGCCCTCGCCTACTACGAGGTGCAGTTCCCGAACGGGACCTCGAAGGCCTTCGTGCCCGTCCACGCGCCGCAGGAGGCCGGACTCCGGCCAGCCCTGACCGAAGAAGAGGTCCAGGCGGTCCTGGAGCGGCTCGCCCACGGGCGCATCACGCTGCCCAAGCAGTGGGCGGCGCGCCACCGCAAGGTGACCGACATCCTCACGAGCGGCGACCCCTACCAGATCGCCACGCTCGCGAGCGAACTGCGGCGCTGGGACCTCGAGCGCGGCCTGCCCGACCTCGACCGCCAGGCCTACCGCCGGGCGCTGCGCCTGCTCGCCGGCGAGATCAGCGCCGTCCTGAACATCACCGCTCAGGAGGCCCGCCAGATGATGGACGCGGGCGACGAAGACGATCTGAACTGAGCGCGGCGCCCTGAGCGCCCGACCCGACGGAGTCCCTGGCCGCCGCGCGCCCTGACGTTCGGCGGCCGCGACCGTGGGGCCCGCCCGGCCGTCACCCCGTGGACCGCGCCAACCACCGCAGCGCGATGGCGTAGGCCGCGTAGCCGTCGAGCAGCTCGGGCGGTGGCCGGAACCCGACCGGGACGAGGCGGCGCCAGCCGTGCGCCGGTCGGTCGCGCCAGTACAGCAGGCGCCCCTCCTCGCTCGTGGCGCGCTCGTCGATCAGGTCGACGGCGCGACCCGACGCGGCCAGGCGCGATCGCACCGCGAGCGACCCGGTGCCGTCGCCCAGCGCGATCGCCGCACCCGCGGGCACGTCCAGGCGCTCGAGCTCCGTTTCGTCGACGACCGCGACCCGCAGCAACCGGCCGTCGCCGGCGACCCAGGCCAAGCCGATCCGACGCCCGGGGTCCACCCCCAGGACGGCCGTCTCCGACGCGATGCGCTCCTGCACGGCGCGAGCCTAGCACGCGTCCGGACGTGCCCCGCACGCGCTCGGGCACGGGAAACGCGACGCGCCCCCGGTCGATCTCGACCGGGGGCGCGTCGCGTGGGGCCTGGGCGCCCAACGGGCGCCGCAGGGACCGGGTTCAGGCTTCCGGTCGCGGCTCCGTCGGCGCCTCGCGGCGGGCGGGCGCCCCGGCGCCGGCTTGCGCCGGTCGCGCGGCCGCCTCGCGCTGCTTCGCGAGCGTGCGCTCGTCGGCGACGCGCACCGAGCGGATCGCGTCGAGGCCGGTGCCGGCGGGGATGAGCCGGCCCAGGATGACGTTCTCCTTGAGCCCGACCAGGTCGTCGACCTTGCCCGACACCGCGGCCTCGGTGAGGACGTGGGTGGTGTGCTGGAAGCTGGCGGCCGACAGCCACGACTTGGTCGTGAGGCTCGCCTTGGTGATGCCGAGCAGCACCGGCTTCCAGGCGGCCGGCTCCTTGCCCTCCTCGAGGAGGCGGTCGTTGATCTCCTCGACGTCGAAGCGCTCCACGGTCTGGCCCTCGAGGTAGTCGCTGCCGCCGGGCTCGAGGATCTCGACGTACTTGAGCATCTGCTTGACGATCGTCTCGATGTGCTTGTCGTGCACGCTCACGCCCTGGCCGCGGTACACGCGCTGGATCTCGTCGACCAGGTACGCCTGCACGGCGTCGGGGCCGCGGGTCTCGAGGAGGTCGTGGGGGTTGATGGCCCCGCGGGTCAGCTGCTGGCCGGCCTCGACCTTGTCGCCGTCGCGCACCAGGATGCGGGTGTTCTTGTCGAGCTTGTAGACCTTGGAGAACTCGCCGTCCTCCGACGTGACCGTCAGCCGGTAGCGGTCGTCCTCTTCGGCGATCGCGACGACCCCGTCGAGGTCGGCCACGGCCGCCTTGACCTTGGGCTTGCGCGCCTCGACCAGCTCGATCACGCGCGGGAGGCCCTGCGTGATGTCGCCACCGGTGGCGATGCCGCCGGTGTGGAAGGTGCGCATGGTCAGCTGCGTGCCGGGCTCGCCGATCGACTCGGCGGCGATGACGCCGACCGCTTCGCCGAGCGAGACCGGCCGCATCATCGACAGGTCGAGGCCGTAGCACGTACGGCACACGCCGGCGCGCGTCTGGCAGGTGATCGGGCTGCGCACCGCGAGCGTCCGCAGCTCCGGCTGCTTCTGGAAGTTGGCGGCGATCGCCTCGACGTCCTCGCGCATGAGGGTCGCCCCGGCCGCGAAGGTCAGGTCGCCCACCTCGGTATCGAGCGCCATCGTGCGGCCGTACAGGCTCATCTCGAGCTGCGCCTTGGGCCGCGGGCGCCCTTCGGGCGTGTAGAGCGCCATCTCGAGGAACTCGGCGGTCCCGCAATCGTCCTCGCGGACCACGAGCTCGTGCGCCACGTCGACCAACTTGCGGGTCAGGTAGCCGGAGTCCGCGGTGCGGAGCGCGGTGTCGGCGCCCCCCTTGCGGGCGCCGTGGGTCGAGATGAAGTACTCGAGCACGTCCAGGCCCTCGCGGAAGTTCGCGCGGATCGGGAGCTCGATGGTGTCGCCCGAGGGCTTCGCCATCAGCCCGCGCATCCCCGCCAGCTGGCGGATCTGCTGCGGGTTGCCACGCGCCCCGGACTGGGCCATGACGTAGAGCGGGTTGAAGGGCATGTGCTTCTCGAAGTTCTCGAACACCGCCTGCTTGACCTGCTCGGTGGTGTCGTTCCAGAGCCGGACGACCTGCTGGTAGCGCTCGGTCTCCGTGACGAAGCCCATCTCGGCGTACTCCTGGATCTTCTCGAGCTTGGTCTGGGCCTCGGCGAGGAGCTCCGCCTTCGCGGGCGGGATCGCCACGTCGTCGATCCCGATCGTGATGCCCGAGGTGGTCGAGAGCTCGAAACCGGCCTGCTTGAGGCCGTCGAGCAGCTTGGCGGTGCGCTCGACGCCGAGCAGCTTGAAGCTGTCGACGACCAGGTCGCGCAGCGCGCCCTTCTCGTAGGCCGTGTCGTATCGGATCATGGAGGCGGGGACCTCGCCGCCGTCGGCGCCGAGCGTCTCGCGCACGAGGCGGGCGAAGTACACCCGACCGGCGGTCGTCTCGAGCAGCTGACCGGCGATGCGGACCGTGACCATGTCCTGCATGTCGATCTCGCCGCGCTCGGCCGCGAGCAGCGCCTCGTCCTCGTTGGCGAAGCGGTACTTGAGGCGTCCGACCGACGTCTCCTTGCCACCGACCGTGATGCCGGAGTTCAGGCTGAGGGTCCCGTTGGCGTACGCCGCGAAGGCGTCGGCGGCGGCGTCGAAGCTGTCCCCGATGCCCTTCTTGCCCAGGTGGACCTGGGTGAGCACGAACAGGCCGAGGATGATGTCGCGGGCGGCGCCGACGTTCGGGTTGCCGTGCGCCGGCGAGAGCAGGTTGTGCGAGGAGAGCATCTGCAGGCGCGCCTCGGACTGGGCGTACACCGAGAGCGGCACGTGGATGGCCATCTGGTCGCCGTCGAAGTCGGCGTTGAAGGCTTCGCAGACCAGCGGGTGGAGCTGGATGGCCTGGCCCTCGACGAGGACGGGCTCGAAGGCCTGGATGCCGAGGCGGTGCAGCGTGGGCGCGCGGTTCAGGAGCACGACGCGGTCGGCGATGACCTCTTCGAGCGCATCCCAGATCTCGTCGCGGGTGTCGCGGTAGCGCTCGAGCAGCTTGCGGGCGCTCTTGATGTTGCTGACGATCCCGCGCTCCTCGAGCTTCTTGAACAGGAAGGGCTTGAACAGCTCGAGCGCCATGCGCTTGGGCACGCCGCACTGGTGCAGCTGCAGCTGCGGACCGACGACGATGACCGAACGGCCCGAGTAGTCGACGCGCTTGCCGAGCAGGTTCTGGCGGAAGCGCCCCTGCTTGCCCCCGAGGAGGTCGGTCAGGGAGCGCAGCGGCCGGTCGGAGCCGGGGTGCACGACGGCGCTGCCGCGGCGACCGTTGTCGATGAGCGCATCGACGGCCTCCTGGAGCATGCGCTTCTCGTTGCGCACGATCATGTCGGGCGCGCCCTGCTGCATCAGCTTCTTCAGGCGGTTGTTGCGGTTGATCAGGCGCCGGTAGAGATCGTTGAGGTCCGAGGTCGCGAAGCGACCGCCCTCGACCTGCACCATCGGGCGCAGGTCCGGCGGCATGACCGGGACCGACTCCAGGATCATCCACGCCGGGTCGTTGCCCGAGCGCAGGAAGCTGCGCGTGATCTCGAGGCGCTTGCGCGCCTTGGCGCGCTTGTGGCGGCTCGGGGAGTTCATCTCCTCGACCAGTTCGGCCTCGAGCTTCTCGAGGTCGATCGACTCGAGCAGCTCGCGCACCGCGTCGGCGCCCATGCGCGCCTCGAAGTCGTACGACTCGATGACGCGCACCTGGCGGCGCACCAGGTCGATCTCGACGCGTCCGGAGATGTCGCTCCGGACCTTACCGTCGTCGGCGAGCTCGTCGCCCGGCTTGACCCGGTCGCCGTTCACGACGATGGGTTCGTCCTGGTACGGGTAGACGCGGGCGCGCGAGACGATGATGCTGGCGGGCTCGGCGAGGTGCACGGTGCCGTCGGCCGCCGCGATGATCTCCTGCGCCGCGTCGATCGCGCCGACGACCTTCTCGCCGCCGACGACCGTCGCACCGTCGCCCACCAGCACGTGCATGGTGGGGTTGATCTCGTGGGCCTCGCGGCGCGCCCAGCGCACCTCGAGGGTCATCGTGACTTGCTTGTCCTTGGTCTTGCTGGCGCGCAGCGAGGCCGACGCCTCGCGCGGCAGCGTGAGCTGGGTGCCGGACGCCGCCCGGGCGATCACGTCGCCCTGCTCGACGAACTCGCCGCTCCCCGCGACCGCCTCCATGCCGGTGGGCACGAGGTAGGAGTAACGGATGTCCTCGTCGTCGGCGTCGCGCAGCAACAGGATCGCGCCGTCCGCACCGATCGGGAGCAGCTCGATGATGCCCTCTTGCTCGGCGCGGATCTCGAGGTCCGCGGTCAGCTCCGCGATCGGCTGACCACCGGCGTACTTCTCCTCCTCGATCCACGCCACCTTGGGCACGATGAGGCGGGCGTCGCGCAGCTCGCGGTAGTCGAGCGTCACGCGCCGCGCGAAGCGGTACTGGGCGATGCCGGCGATCTTGGCCTTGACGCCCTTGGCGAGCGGTTGCCCCTGCTCGACGAGCTCGCCGTCGCCCACGAGCGCGCTCTCGCCGAGCTGCACCGAGTACGTCTCCTGCTGGCCGTACCGCAGCTGCCGGTACTCGTCGTCCGACAGCAGATCGCCGCGGCGGAGCGGTTTGCCGGCCACCTTGGCGTCCTGGGGATCGGTGACGATGTAGCGACCGAAGTAGAGCACCTGCTCCAGGTGGCTGGTCGACAGGTTCAGCAGCGCACCGATCTTGCTCGGGACGTCCTTGACGTACCAGATGTGGGCGCACGCGGTGGCGAGCTCGACGTGCCCCATGCGGTACCGGCGGACGGTGGACTTGGTGATCTCGACGCCGCAGCGCTCGCAGGTCTTGCCGGCGTAGCGCTGCCCGCGGTACTTGCCGCAGGCGCACTCCCAGTCCTTCTCGGGGCCGAAGATCTTCTCGTCGAAGAGGCCGTCGCGCTCGGGCTTGAGCGTGCGGTAGTTGATCGTCTCGGGCTTGGTGACCTCGCCGTAGCTCCAACCGCGGATGCGGTCGGGCGAGGCGATCTGGATCTGGACCTTGGTGAAGTCGCGCGCGTCGCGCAACCCGGTGGTCGCTTCCGGACGGGATTCGAATCGGAGCGCGCTCACCAGTGCCGCCCGCTCTCGTCGAAGATCCCGACGGGCTTGTCGTCGACGTCGAGGACGCGGACGTCCAGGCCGAGCGAGTGGAGCTCCTTCACGAGCACCTTGAACGATTCGGGGATGGTGGGTTCCAGCACGTCGTCCCCCTTGACGATCGCTTCGTAGGCGGCGTTGCGCCCATCGATGTCGTCGGACTTGATCGTGAGCATCTCTTGCAGCGTGTAGGCCGCGCCGTGGGCCTGCAGCGCCCAACACTCCATCTCGCCGAGGCGCTGGCCGCCGAACTGCGCCTTGCCGCCCAGCGGCTGCTGGGTGATGAGCGAGTAGGGGCCGGTGGAGCGCGCGTGCATCTTGTCTTCGACCATGTGGTAGAGCTTCATCACGTACATCACGCCCACGACGATCGGCGCGTCGACCGCCTCGCCGGTGCGGCCGTCGAAGAGCACCGCCTTGCCGGCGCGTGCGAGCGCGACGAGCGCTTCGTCGAACGGCAGGTCGTCCGAGATGATGCCGAGCTTCGCGGCGCGGCGGACGACGCCGAGCTCGCGCTTGTCGGGTCCGAAGCCGGCGTCGCCGCGGCGCTCGTTCTCGAGCCGCGCGCTCTCCTCGAGGAGCTCCTTGATCTGCTCCTCGCGGGCGCCGTCGAACACCGGCGTCACGAACGAGATGCCGTGGCGGTACGCGGCGAGCCCGAGGTGGGTCTCGAGGATCTGGCCGAGGTTCATGCGCGACGGGACGCCGAGCGGGTTGAAGACGAGGTCGACCGGGGTGCCGTCCTCGAGGTAGGGCATGTCCTCGGGGGGCAGGATCTTGGCGACGACGCCCTTGTTGCCGTGGCGGTTGGCGAGCTTGTCGCCTTCGACCAGCCGGCGCTTCTGGGCGATGTAGACGCGCACCATCTCCTGAACGCCGGGGCGCAGCTCGACGCCCGGATCGCCGCGGCGGAAGCGCACGGTGCGCAGCACCACGCCGCCATCGCCGGGCGGCACGCGCATCGAGGTGTCCTTCACCTCGCGCGCCTTCTCGCCGAAGATCGACCGCAGCAGCCGCTCCTCGGGGGTCGGGTCCTTCTCCCCCTTGAAGCTCGTGTGGCCGACCAGGATGTCGCCCTGCTTGACCTCGGCACCGATGCGCACCACGCCGTCCTCGTCGAGGTCGCGGAGCGCGGCCTCGGACAGTCCGGGGATGTCGCGGGTGATCTTCTCGGGTCCGAGCTTGGTGTCGCGCGCCTCCTTCTCGAACTTCTCGATGTGGATCGACGTGTACGCGTCGCTCCGGACGAGCCGCTCCGAGAGGACGATCGCGTCTTCGAAGTTGTAGCCGTCGAACGGCATCACCGCGATCAGGATGTTCTGACCGAGCGCCAGGCGCCCGTTCTGCGAGGCGGGGCCGTCGGCCAGGACGTCGCCTTCGCCGACGCGCTGCCCGAGGCGCACGATGGGGCGATGGTCGAGGTTCGTGTTCTGGTTCGAGCGCTGGAAGCGGGTGAGCGGCACGTCGTGATCGATGCCCTTGGCGTCGGTCAGCACGATGCGGCGGGCGTCCACGTACGTCACCTCACCGCCGACGGGCGCCAGGAGCACGGTGCCGGAGTCGCGCGAGACGCGCTCCTCGACGCCGGTCCCGACGTACGGCGCATCGGCGCGCAGCAGCGGCACCGCCTGCGACTGCATGTTCGAGCCCATCAGCGCCCGGTTGGCGTCGTCGTGCTCCAGGAACGGGATCAGCGACGTCGGCACCGAGATGATCTGCTTCGGCGAGACGTCCATGAAGTCCACGCCGCTGGGCTGCACGAACACCGGGTCGCCGAGCTTGCGCGCGACGATCGACTCGGTGGCGAAGCGACCGTCCGGCTCGAGCGGCGTGTTCGCCTGCGCGATGATGTAGCGGTCCTCCACGTGGGCCGTCATGTAGACGACCTCGTCCGTGACCCGCTCGTCCACCACGCGCCGATAGGGCGCCTCGATGAAGCCGAGGTCGTTGACGCGCGAGAAGCTCGCCAGCGAGGTGATCAGGCCGATGTTGGCGCCTTCGGGCGTCTCGATCGGGCAGATGCGCCCGTAGTGGGTGCGGTGCACGTCGCGCACGTCGAAGCCGGCGCGCTCGCGGGTGAGGCCGCCCGGTCCGAGCGCCGAGATGCGGCGCTTGTGGCGCAGCTCGGAGAGCGGGTTGACCTGGTCCTTGAACTGCGACAGCTGGCTGCGGCCATAGAACTCGCGCAGAGCCGCCACGATCGGGCGGTTGTTCACGAGCTTCTGGGGCGTGGCGGCGTCCGGGTTGCCGAGCAGCATGCGCTCGCGCACCCCGCGCGCCATGCGGCCGAGGCCCACGCGGATCTGGTCGGCGACGAGCTCGCCGACCGTGCGGATCCGGCGGTTGCCCAGGTGGTCGATGTCGTCCTCGGAGACGCCCTCCTCGCCCGACTGGAGCTTGACCAGGTACTGCAGGGTCGGCACCAGGCCGTAGTCGACGAAGCGCCCGTCGACGAACCCGAGGAGCGTCTTGTCCTCGACCTCGAGACCGAGCTTGGCGTTCATCTTGTAGCGGCCGGCGTCCCCGAGGTCGTAGCGCCGCGGGTCGGCGAGCAGGCTGTGGAGGTAGGTGGTGGCCTTGTCGACCTTGGGCGGATCGCCCGGGCGGAGCACCGTGAAGAGCCGCAGCAGCGCCTCGTCGGGCGTGATGCCGCTGGCTTCCTCGGCGGCGAAGGTCGGCTCGAGGAACGCCTCGTTGCCGGCGAACATCTCGCGGATCGTCTCGTCGCCGTAGCCGAGCACGCGCAGGAGCAGGGTGAACGGGAACTTGCGCTTGTTCACCTTCATCCAGAGTGCGTCGGAGTTGTCGAACTCGAGCTCGATCCACGGGCCGCGCTTCGGCATCGGGATGATGCTGGCGGTGTACTTGCGGCCGTTGACGCCGGCCGCACCGGTGAAGTAGACCCCCGGCGAGCGGTGGATCTGCGACACGATGACGCGATCGGCACCGTTCACGACGAAGGACCCGTCCACGGTCATCAGCGGCAGGTCGCCGAGGAAGACCTGGTCTTCCTTGATCAGCCCGGTGTCCTTGTGGACCAACTGGAGCTTGGCGAAGAGCCCGGCGTGGTACGTCAGGTCCTTCTCGCGGCACTCGTCCGGGTCGAACTCGGGCTCCTCGAGCGTGTACTCGAGGAAGTCGAGCACGAGCCCGGTCTGGCGCCCGCGCTCGGTCTCGTCGATCGGGAAGACCTCCTTGAAGGCGGCCTGGAGCCCGGTGTTCTCGCGCAGGGCGGAGGGCACGTCGCGCTGCAGGAACGCGTCGTACGACGTGATCTGGATGTTCGTGAGGTTCGGCAGTTCGATGACCTCAGCGATCGTGCCGAAGCTACGGATCTCGCGCATCTTCACCCCTTACGAGGACTTGCGGACGGGACGGTCGGACGTGGGCGGCTTGGACCGCCCGCGGTGGTGGCCGGGGCGGGTCGAGGTGGTCGAACGGCTTCGATAAGGATCGAACGGAAGATAGGGCGCCCACTCGTTGGTGGCTTCCCGCTGCGCAGGCGAGGTTCGCTCTTCGGACAGCGGCCACTCCGTGGACGGGCGGGGTGCCCGCTCGGTGCGACGCGAACGTCGTACCGAGCGGTGTGCTGCGATCGGCGCGGTCGCCGACCCGGGGTCCCTCCACCCGTGCATCCGGTGCGTGCGATGAGCTACTTGACCTCGATGACGGCGCCCGCGGCCTCGAGCTTCGCCTTGATGTCGGCCGCCTCGTCCTTGGTGGCGGCCTCCTTCACGACGCCGCCACCCTCGACCAGGTCCTTGGCTTCCTTGAGGCCGAGGCTGGTGATGGCGCGGACTTCCTTGATGACTTGGAGCTTCTTGTCGCCGGCCGACTTGATCGACACGGTGAACTCGGTCTGCTCTTCGGCGGCCTCGGCGGGGGCGGCGGCGCCCGCGCCCATCATCATGCCGGCCGGCATGGCGGCGGCGGCCTCGACGCCCCAGGTGTCCTTCAGGGCGTCCACGAGCTCGACGAGTTCGAGCACGGTCAGCTGCGAGAGCTGTTCCACGATTGCGGTCTTGTCAAAAGCCATCTCAGGCCTCCTTCTGCTTGGAAACGTAGTTGTCGATCACGGTCACCAGGTCTCGCTGGGGGGCGGACAGCACGCCGACGAGCTGGGTGAGCGGCGCTTGGAGCACGCCGATCAGCTCGGAGAGCAGCTGCTCGCGCGGCGGGAGCTTGGCGATCTTCGCCAGGGTCTCCGGGCCGACGACGCTGCCCTGGAGCCTGCCGCCCTTGGCGGCGGGCAGGTCCTTGGGGTGGTCCTTGGCGAAGTCGGTGAGCGCCTTGGCAGGTGCTACCGGATCCTCGCCGACGAGCACGATCGCGGTCGGGCCCTGCAGGGTGGCGTCGAAGCCCTCGACGCCGTGCTCCTTGAGCACGACGTTGACGAGGGTGTTCTTCGCCACGAGCAGACGACCGCCGGCCGCGCGCACCTTGGCGCGCAGCGCGTGCAGGTCCCCGGCCGAGAGACCCTGATAGTCCACCAGGAAGAACGTCGACGCGTCCGCGAGGAGTTCGCGGAGCTGGGCGACGGACGCCTGGTTTCTCGGGTTGGCCATGGGTGCCTCGCTTGAGTGAGTGGGAACGGAACCCGAGCATGCGCTCGGACTGTGGCCGCGAAGCGTAGCGCGTGTCCTTGCGGACACACCGCGCCTCGGCAGGATCTTTAAGCCTGGCAGGCCCCTGCGGTCTCCAACGCCAGAGGTGGGTAGCCTCCGCTACGCACCGGGATGCTGAACGTCAAACCGCCACCCGAACGCTCGGACCCATGGTCGAGCTCAGGTAGACGGTGCGCACGTACGTGCCCTTGGCCGCGTCCGGTTTGGCCACGTCGACGGCACGGCGCAGCGCTTCGAGGTTCTCCACGAGCTTCTC
Organism: Trueperaceae bacterium; assembly: GCA_011390455.1. Next base: position 2,628 of record JAABSI010000076.1, on the reverse strand, counting down.
GGGCTCGAAGCTGGCCTTGCCGATCGGGGCGTGCACGACGCCGGTCTTGTCGGAGCGGAACTCGATCTGGCCCGCCTTGAGGGCGCGCACGATCGCACCGATGTCGATGCCCACGGTGCCCGACTTGGGGTTCGGGAGCATGCCGCGCGGACCGAGGACGCGACCGAGCTTGGAGCCGACCGCCGCCATCATGTCGGGCGTGGCGACGACCGCGTCGAACTCGAGCCACCCACCCTGCACGCGTTCGATCAGTTCCTGGGCGCCGACCACGTCGGCGCCGGCGGCCTCGGCCTCGGTCGCCTTGTCGCCCTGCGCGAAGGCCAGCACGCGGACCGTGCGTCCGGTGCCGTGGGGCAGGGCGACGGTGCCGCGCACGTTCTGGTCCGACTTGCGCGGATCGATGCCGAGGCGGACGTGGACTTCGATGGTCTCGTCGAACTTGGCGGTCGCCAACTCCTTGACGAGCGCGGTGGCCTCGGGGGCTGGGTAGGTGCGCTCGCGGTCGACCTTGCCCTCGACCGCGCGGTAGCGCTTGCCATGCTTAGGCATTGGCGGGCACTCCTTCGACGACCACGCCCATCGACCGGGCGGTCCCGGCGATGATGTGGGCCGCGGCGACCTCGTCGTTCGCGTTCAGATCGCTCATCTTGACCTTGCCGATCTCGAGGCACTGGTCCCAGGTGAGGGTGCCCACCTTGGTCTTGTTGGGCACGCCGGAGCCCTTGGGGATGCCCGCAGCCTTCTTGATCAGGTACGAGGCGGGCGACGTCTTGGTGATGAAGGTGAACGAGCGATCGGCGAAGATCGTGATCTCCACCGGCACGATCGCGCCCGCCTGCGAGGCGGTCGCCGCGTTGTACTCCTTCACGAAGCCCATGATGTTGGCACCGTACTGACCCAGGGCGGGGCCGACGGGCGGGGCGGGCGTGGCTGCGCCGGCGGGCAGCTGCAGCTTCACGATCCCTGCGACTTTCTTCGCCATGCTTCCTCCTTAAGCTCCCCCGCTCGCGTGGCGGTACGGCGGGGTTCGAGCGCTTCCCTGCAACGCGCCGAGGGCGCGGAACGGGCACGAGCGGACGCGCGGCCGACGAGCGGACGCGCGCAGGGAACGGCGGGCAGGCGCCGGCCGGGTCGTTCGGTCAGGCCCGGACCACCTGCGCGAAGTCGAGCTCCACGGGGGTCTCACGGCCGAAGATGGAGACGAGCACCTTGAGCTTGCCGCGATCGGGGTTCACTTCGGACACGATGCCGGTGAAGTCCGCGAAGGGGCCGGACGTCACCTGGACGGTGTCCCCGACGCCGAAGGTGATCTTGATCTTGGGGACCTCGCGCGCCCCGGTGACGCCGAGGGTGCCGAGCATGCGGGCTTCCTCGTCCGGCGACAGCGGAACGGCGTGGTTCGAGGTGCCCACGAACCCGGTGACGCCGGGCGTGTAGCGCACGACCTCCCAGGCCTCGTTCGGCTCCTCGACGCTCTCACCGAGATCCATCTGCACGAAGATGTAGCCGGGGAACAGGCGCCGCCGGACGACTTCCTTCTTACCCCCGCCGGCGTGTTCGACGGTCTCTTCGGACGGCACGACCACCTGGTAGATCATGTCGGTCGCGCCGAGCGAGCGGGCTCGGTTGAGGATGTTCTGCTTGACCTTCTCCTCGTGGCCCACGTACGTGTGGATGGCGTACCACTCGATGCTCATGTATGGACGTTCCTCCGGGCGGCCGCGCACGGGCGCAGCGGCCAGCGAGCGGCGATCAGGTCAGCAGCCCGATGAGGTTGCCGAAGACGCCGTCGACGACCAGCAGGAAGAGCGCGGTGATCACGACGAACACGAGGGTCGCCTGCGTGGCCTGGATCACCTCGTCGCGGGTGGGCCACGTGACGCGGGCGAGCTCGGCACGGGAGTTCCGAAGGTAGTGCGTCAGCCGCTTGAACACGGCTTAGACCTTGACCTCGCGGTGGCTCGTGTGCTTCCGGTCCCAAGGGCAGTACTTGCGGAGCTCGAGCTTGGCGGCCGTGTTGCGCCGGTTCTTGTGGGTGGTGTAGTTGCGGCGCTTGCACTCGGTGCATTCGAGCAACAGCTTGATGCGAACGTCACTGGCCATGGTGGCCTCCCGAAACAAAGAGCATATCAGATACCTGGCGTCGCCGTGGGGAACGGGGCGACGCGGCGGCGGTGGAACCGGGGGCGGCGATGCGCCGACCCACGGGTCGACCGCCGTGGAGGCGGTCCCCGACGCTCGGCGAGCGCCGGACCGACGGCCTCCACGGCGGTCGGACGGTTACTTGGTGATCGAGACGACGACGCCCGCGCCGACCGTACGACCACCCTCACGAATCGCAAACCGCAACCCATCCTCCATCGCGATCGGCTTGATCAACTCCACCGCCAACTCCACATTGTCCCCCGGCATCACCATCTCCACCCCATCCGGCAACGTACACACCCCCGTCACATCCGTCGTCCGAAAATAAAACTGCGGACGATACCCCGAAAAGAACGCCGAATGACGCCCCCCCTCCTCCTTACGCAACACGTACACCGAACCCATGAACCCCGTATGCGGCGTAATCGAACCCGGCTTCGCCAACACCTGCCCCCGCTCGATATCATCCCGCCCCACACCCCG
>JAABSI010000075.1 GCA_011390455.1 Trueperaceae bacterium | reverse complement strand
CGTCGGGGTGGGTCAGGTCGGGGCGATCGTTGGGGTCGGACATCGTGCACCTCCATGGCGGGGCGCGGGGTCGCTCGACGCCGGCGGCGTCGGCGGGCTCGGGAACGCTTCCAGGGTACCCGCAGGGGCCACGGCGGGCCGTGACGCACCGCGACCGAACCGTCGAGCGGCACGTGCGGCGCCGTACCCTGCGTCCATGAACCTCGAGATCGCGATGCTCTCCGTGCGCGCCGGTCAGGAAGCCGCCTTCGAGGCGGCGTTCGCCGGTGCCCAGCGGCTGCTCACCCGACAGTCCGGCTACCTCGGCCACGAGCTCCTGCGCTGCCTCGAGGCGCCCGGGCGCTACGCCTTGCACGTGCGCTGGCGCACCGTCGCCGACCACGAGCTGGGCTTCCGGCGCTCGGACGCCTACCCCGAGTGGCGCGCGCGGCTGCACGGCTTCTACGACCCCTTCCCCACCGTGGAGCACTTCGAGCGCGTCGCCCCCGCGCCCGCGGAGGGCCGGGTGCTGCCGTACGTCACGGTCGACGTGTTCACCGGCGCACGCTTCGGCGGCAACCCGTTGGCGGTCTTCCCCGACGCCCGCGGGCTCGACGACGCCGAGATGCAGGCGATCGCGGCCGAGACGAACTACTCCGAGACGACCTTCGTGCTCCCGCCCGCCGACCCCGGCCACACCGCCCGGGTCCGGATCTTCAACCGCGTCGCCGAGATGCCCTTCGCCGGCCACCCGAACGTCGGCACGGCGGTGGTGCTCGCGAACCTCGGTCGCGACGCCGCGGGCTGGCTGCGCTTCGAGGAGCCGGCCGGGTTGGTCGCCGTGCGCGTGGAGCGCGCCGCCGACGGCGCGGTGACCGCCGCCCACGTCGACGCGCCGGAGCCGCTGTCGCTCGGCCGCGAGCTGCCGCCCGCGGACGTCGCGACCTGCGTGGGGTTGACGCTGGACGACCTGGTGCAGGCCGCCCACCCCCCTCGGTTCGCGTCGGTGGGGCTCCCCTTCTGCTTCGTGGAGGTGCGCCCCGAGGCGCTGGCGCGCGCGCATCCCGACCTGAACGCCTTCCAGGCGCTGGCTGGGGACCTGCCCCCCGCGGCCGAGCGGCTCCCCATCCACCTCTACGCCCGCCTGGACGCCCTCCCCGACCGCGCGAGCGGCCGCCTGGCGACGCGCATGTTCTCGCCGCTGAGCGGCACCGTCGAGGACCCGGCCACGGGCAGCGCCAACGCGGCCTTGGCCGCGCTGCTGCTCCACGTGCACGGCGGCGACGAAGCGACCTTCGACGTCGTCCAGGGCGTCGAACTCGGTCGCCCGAGCCGCCTCACGGCCTCGGCATGGCGCGCGCCCGACGGCGTGCGCGCGCGCGTGGGCGGTGGGGCGGTGGTGGTCTTCGAGGGGGTGCTGCGGCTGCCGTGACGTGGCGGCGGGACTCACTCGTTCCGGAACGCGAACCACAGCCCCATGAGCGCGAGGCGGTCGGTGGCCGCGATCGGATCCCCGGAACCCGGGTCCGCCGCCCGGAACGCCAACTCCAACCCATCCAGACGCGCGGCGTCGCTGCGCAGGAGGAACGTCGTCCCACCGACGCTCTCGAGTTCGAAGGCGTGGCCATCCACGCGGCCGACCAGCGCCCCGTCGCGCTCGACCACGACCACGGGGCCGGCGGCCGAGGCGTAGACGCCCGGCATCGCCCGCAGCAGGTCGTCCGACGGTCGCGTGGGCACGAGGGCGACGCTCCGCGGCGGCTCCAAGGGCGCCTCCCCGAACACCAGGGCGGCGGCGGCGATGCTCTCGGCCACCTCGCGCCGAGGATCGAGCGGACGCGAGGCGTTGCTCGCGACGGCGACCGCCACCTCGGCCTCGGGCACCAGCACGACGTGCGATCCGCTGTTGCGCACGCTCCCGAGGTGCCAGACGAGCTGCATGCCGGCGACCTCGTCGAGGTACCAGGCGAGGCCGTAGCCCAGCCCGGAGCCGTCCACCGACACGACCGGCGTCCACATCGTGCGCAGCGCGTCCTCCGAGACGAGCGTGCGCCCCTCGAAGCGCCCGCCGGCGAGCAGCATGCGCAGGTAGTGCGCGAGCTCCGCCGCGCTCGCCATCAGCGTGCCGGCGGGGCGCTCGCTCCGCACGAAGCGGACCTCGAGGGGCTCGGCGTCGCGCCACGGGACGTGGTACCCGCGGGCGAGACCGCGCTCGCGGGCGACCTCGACGTCGAAGGTGGCGTGCGTCATCCGCAGCGGCGCGAGGACGTGCGCGTCCATGTAGGCCTCGTACGGCATCCCCGACACGCGCTCGACGATGAGCCCGAGGATCACGAACGGGTCGTTGCTGTAGCCGAACCGAGCCCCAGGAGCCGACGCCAGCCGCACGCCGCCGAGCCACCGGACGTAGTCCTCCATCTCCGCCGGGTAGACGCGGTCGGTGAAGAGCACGCCCCACGGGTAGCCGGCGCTGTGCGACAGGAGCTGGCGGATCGTGATCTGGTCCTGGCGGCCCTCCGGCGTGCGGAACCACGGCAGGTAGCGCGTCGGGCTCGCGTCGAGGTCGACGAGGCCGCGCTCGACGAGCTGCATCACGGCCAACGCGGTGAAGGCCTTGGTCGTCGAGCCCAGCACCACGGGCGTGGCCTCGGTCATCGGGCGCTCGGCCTCGCGGTCGGCGAAGCCGTAGCCCCGGGTGAGCGCCTCGGCACCGCCGTGCACGACGGCCACCGCCATCCCGGGCGTATCCCACGCGCGCATGCGCTCGGCCACGAAGGCGTCGAGGTGGCGGTCGAGGACCTCCGGGAACCCGTCGGCAGCGGCCACCGGCCCCGCGAGGGCGACCGCGACGACCAGCGCCGCCAGGCGAAGGTGCAGCATGCGTCCATGGTGGGCCCGCGCGCGCACGTTGCGGGTGCTCGGCGTGACGCTTCGCGCCCAGGGAGCAGGGCTCACGGCAGGATCCGAGCCGCCGCCGAGCCCATCCGTGCGTCCTGCACGCGCCTCCGGCTCCGGTCGTCGCCGGGCCGACGGCCGGCCGATCGCGGCGTCCCTATCCTGAACGCACGCAACGCCACGCCCGGTGTCCGAACCGGCTCGCGCGACGCCGGACGTGCCCCCGAAGCGCGCGACCTGGAGGTGCACCCGATGAAGGAACCCCGAACCGACGGCCGACCGCCGACCGACGCCAGCCGAGAGACGCCCGAACCGGAGCTCGACCCGATGGTGGGGGCCCAATCCGGGGTTCCGGAGACCCCGAGCCCCATGACTCGGATCGACGCCGAGCCGGGCGCCCCCGACGACCTCGTGGACCCCAGCCAGGAGCGGGTCGATCAGAACCTGGAGACGCCCGAGCTCCGCCCGGCGGTGCTCGGCGCGCGCGAGGGGATCGGTCTGTTGCGGGTCACCCGCAGCGCCGAAGGGACCGTCGTCGGCGTCGACGGCACGTGGCGGCCCGGGGACGACGCGGCCAGCAGCGCCGAGCTGCGGTCGGCGTTCCCCGAAGGAGCGACGGTCCGGTTCGCCGGCACGCGCGTCGAGGCGCGCGGTGCGAACCGCGAGGAGGTCGTCGTCGACGTCGTGATCGATCGCCACGGGACCTACGAGACCGACGACGGTCGAACCCTGCACATCGTCGGCTTCACGCCGCGCACCGGCGCTACAGAGCCGCCTGCATGAACACCAGCACGAACAGCGCGACCGTCTCGACCACGCCGATCGCCATCAGGTAGTTGCCGAAGCCTTGGCCGGTCTCGCCGAGCGCATCGGCGGCCGCGGCGCCGACGCGCCCCTGCAACCAGGCCGAGGCCGCCATGGCGGTGCCGCCCAGCAGCCCGACCGCGAGCGCCGCGGGCCACGTGCCCACGTCGCCGGCCGCGGCGCGCTCGGTGGCGACGCGCACGACCGTGTTCATCAGGATCATGCCGTAGATGGTCTGCGACAGCGGCGCGCCCACGAAGGTGACCAGGATGAAGGGGACCGGCTTCTCGAGCGCGTAGCAGCGCTTCCAGGCCCCGACCGCGGCGAGGCCGGCGGTGCCGGTGCCGAGCGCGGAGCCGATCGCGGCGAGGCCGAGCACCGCCGCCGCGCCGACCTTGGCGAGCGCGAGCGAGATCACGGGGTCCATCAGGGGTCTCCTTCCCCAGCGCCGGAGGCGCGGTGGGCGAACGGGCGGTAGGGGTGGCCGGTCCAGGGCAGGCCCAGATGGCCGGCGAACTCGAGCGTGTTCAGGCGCACCCCGTGGACCAGCACGCCCATCGCCGCCAGCAGCACGTTGAGCGCGTGGCCGAAGAACAGGACCAGCGCAGTGAGCACGCCGCCCACCGGACCGTCCAAGCCGATGCCGGCGGCCAGCTCGTTGAAGGCGCCCGCCACCGCGAAGGTCGCTGCGCCCACCGCGAACAGACGCACGTACGACACGACGTCGACGAAGTTGTTCACCAGCGACAGGGGCAGCACCGCATGGCCGAACCACTCGCGCCGCAGCCGCCGCCACGGGGTGGTGAAGGCGAGGATCAGCGCCACCCCGACCCCGAAGACCGGCCAGGCCGCGGTTGGGAACGGGTCGCCGAGCACCAGCTGACGAGCGAGCAGGTACATGGTCCAGGTGGTCGCCACCCAACCGAGCTCGGCGAGCGCGCGCAGCGTGTTCGCGTAGCGCACCGCGTTCCACAGGTGCGCCAAGGTCAGGTGCGCCGCGCCGATCGCGAAGGTCAGGCCGATGACGTTGCGCTCGACCGTGAGCCAGTCGAGCCGGAACGACGCGAGGGCCGACGGCAGCACGGCGATCCCGAAGACGTTGCCGGTCAGGAGCCCCCACCCGATGGTGGCGACCGACAGCAGCCGCATGAGCGCGACGACGCGGCGCGGCGGGTGCGCCGCGCGGCGGGCCCCCCACTCGGTGAGCGCCAGGAAGAGCACGCCGTACCCGGCGTCGCCGACGATCATCGCGAAGAAGAGCCCGAAGAAGGCCAGGAACGGCACGCTGATGTCGACGTGGCCGTACGCGGGCACCACGCCCAGGAAGCCGAACAGCGGCTCGATGGGGCGCACCCAACGCGGGTTGCGCACCAGGGTGGGCGCCTCGTCGGGGTCGCGCACGTCCTCCACCCACAGCCCCCAGCCGTGGCGGTGGGCCAGGGTGCGCACGCGCTCGACCTCGTCGATCGGGACGAAGCCGCGCAGCACCACGACCGCGCCCACCCGCGCCATACCCGCCCGCACCTCCTCGGCCCGCAGCGCCTCCTCGGTGCGGCGGAGCCAATCCTGCACGTGGTCGCGCTCGCCGGCGAGGGCGGCGAGGCGCGCCCGGGTCCGTTCGAGCCCGCGCGCGACCTCCTCGATCTCGCGCTCGAGCCGCGCCGGCGGCTCGCTCGGCCACGCCACCTCGTCGGGCACGTCGGCGGCGTCGACCGCGTCGACCGGCCCCACCAGCGCCACCGTCCGCGGCCGTCCGGCGTCGCGCCGCCGGCGCGCCGCCCCCAGCTCGATCCACAGCGCGCGCTCGACCTCGGGCAGTTCGCGCCGCGCGGAGGGGTGCGCCAGCCGGACCCCGACGCCGCGGCCGCGGAGTCGCCGCAAGGCCTCGGGGTCGAAGTCGCCGAAGGGCGCCAGGCGCTCGCGTTCGCGCTCGAGCTCGGCCTGGGTGCTGCGCAGGTCGTCGAGCTGCTCCGCGAGCCGCTCCACCTCGGCGACCACGCTCGCCGCGTCGCGCGCTTCGGTCGACCGGCCGCCGGGCTCGGCCCGCCCGGCGTCCGGCGGGCCGGCCGTGGGGTCGGTGGCCTCCGCCCGGGTCCGCCGCTCCGCCAGGTGCGCCAGCACGTCGATGGCGTGGCGGGCGGCGCGGATGCGCGCGCGCAGGTCTTCGGCGATCGCGTCGTCGCCCAGGGTCCCCTCGGCGATGTGCACCACGCCGGCGTCCTGCAGGTGGTCGAGCGTCTCGGCCTGCGCGCGGCGCGCCGCGACGATCGTCACCTCCTTCATCGGGACGATCACAGCGACCGCTCCCGCTCCAGGCTCTTGGCCTTGGCGATCTTGGCGCGCACGACCTCGGCCGCCTGCTGATCGCCCAGCGCGATGCGGATGAAGCGCAGCGCGTCGCGCGCCTCGGGGATCTTCACCTTCTCGAACAGGTTCACGCGCTGGCTGGTGAAGCGCAGCTCCGAGGCCAGCCGGCTGCGCTGCTCGGCAAGCACCTGCCGCCGCAGGCGGAGCTCGGCGAGCCGTTCGAAGGCCAGCAGGCCGTCGTCGACCCAGGCCGGCGTCGCGGCAGGCGAGGCCGGACGGCGGCGCCAGCGCACCTCCTCCAGGGTCGGAAGGGTCACGCCCGCGACGCTCGTCTCGCCCCACCGCACCGACTCGACCGCCACGTGCGCAGCGACGTCGAGCGGCTCGACCCACAGCTCGATCCAGGCGCTCAGGTCGCGGCGGAGGCGCGCCTCGTCGGCGCCCGCCTCCTGCACCGCCCCGTCGACGCGCCGCAGCTCGACCTGCAACTGGCGCTGCTTGAGGCGCAGCGTCGGCAGGTACCGCTCGAAGCGGGCGAGCGCGTCGCGCTGCCGCTTGAGCTCGTGCTTGCTGGCGGTGACCCGGCTCATGCGGGCGCGGGCCAGTGGCGCTCGATCAGCGCGGTCGAGAGGCCGGTCTGGGCGGCTTCGAAGCACTCGGCGAGCAGCGCCCAGCCGGCGTCGAGCGCCGGCTCCAGCGGCAGGTCGACGGCCAGGTCCATCAGCCGCTCCTCGAAGCCGACGCCGTAGCGCAGCAGTTGCTCGTCCCACTCGCTCATGCGGAAGCCCATCGAGCGCTTCTCGAGCGTCTCGCGGTAGGCGGCGTAGAGCTGGATCATCGCGTTCATCAGGGCGCGGTGGTCGTCGCGGGTGGTGCCGTTCACCAGCTGCTTGAGGCGGCTGAGGCTGCCGAAGGGCTCGATCCGCCCGCCACGCAGGTAGAGCTGCCCCTCGGTGATGTAGCCGGTGTTGTCGGGCACGGGGTGGGTGACGTCGTCGCCGGGCATGGTGGTCACCGCGAGGATCGTGATCGAGCCGGCGTCGTCGAAGTCGACCGCGCGCTCGTAGCGCGCCGCCAGCTGGCTGTAGAGGTCGCCGGGGTAGCCACGGTTCGACGGGATCTGCTCCATCGTGATGGCCACCTCCTTGAGCGCATCGGCGAAGTTGGTCATGTCGGAGAGCAGCACCAGCACCCGCTCGCCGCGCAGCGCGAAGCGCTCCGCGACGGCCAGCGCCAGGTCGGGCACCAGCAGGCACTCGACGGTGGGGTCGGCGGCGGTGTGGATGAAGGCCACGCTGCGCGCGAGCGCGCCCGCCTCCTCGAGGGTGTCGCGGAAGAACAGGTAGTCGTCGTGCTTGAGCCCCATGCCGCCCAGCACGATGCGGTCGACCTCGGCCTGCAGCGCCAGCCGCGCCAGCAGCTCGTGGTACGGCTCGCCAGGCACCGAGAAGATCGGCAGCTTCTGGCTCTCGACCAACGTGTTGAAGACGTCGATCATCGGGATGCCCGTGCGCACCATCGTGCGCGGGATGATCCGCTTGGCCGGGTTGACCGAGGGGCCGGCGAGGTCGACGAGCTCCTCGTCGAGGGCGGGTCCGCCGTCGCGGGGGCGGCCCGCGCCGTCGAAGACGCGCCCGAGCACCGCGTCCGACGAGGCCACCCGCATCGGACGCCCCAGGAAGCGCACGCGGGCGTCGGTGGGCAGGCCGCGGGTGCCGGCGAAGACCTGCAGGAACGCGCGCCCCCCTTCGAGGCGCACCACCTGCGCCAGCGAGGTGCCGCCGGGCCAGGTCAGCTGCGCGAGCTCGCGGTACGTCGCGTCGCCGGCCTCGACGGCCACGACGCTGCCGGCGATCCGCTCGAGCCGGGTGTAGGTCTTACGCATCGACCGCCACCTCCGCCACCAGCGCGCGCAGGCGCGCGCGGCCGGCCTCGAACTCGGGGCTGCCCCAGGCGCAGCGATTCCAGTCCTTGGTCGCCTGCCCCAGCCGCTGGTAGAAGCGGCGCGCCTCGTCCTTGCCGGCGAGCCGCAGCGGCCGCCGCAGCAGCGCCAACAGTTCGCCGAACACGAGCGCCTGCCGCTCGGCGCCGCTGGCGCCGTCGACCGGGTCGAAGGCGTCCTGCTGCAGGTAGGCGGCGTCCAGGAACTCGGCCTGCAGGTGCTGGACCACGTCGTCGAGCGTGGTGCCCTCCTCGCCGACCACCTTCATCATCTGCGCCACGTCGGCGCCCTCGCGCAACAGCGCGCGCGCGTACGCGACGTCGGCCGCCGCCACCACCCCGGGGTAGTGGCTCCAGCTGTCGAGCGGGTCGATGGCGGGGTAGCGGCGCGCGTCCGACCGCTCGCGCGACAGCCCGTGGAAGGCGCCCACCACCTTGAGCGTCGCCTGCGTGACCGGCTCCTCGAGGTTGCCGCCGGCGGGGCTCACCGTGCCTCCGATCGTGACCGAACCGGTGCTGCCGTCGCGCAGCCGCACGAGCCCTCCGCGCTCGTAGAAGGCGGCCACCACCGACTCGAGGTAGGCGGGGAAGGCCTCCTCGCCGGGGATCTCCTCGAGCCGCCCCGAGACCTCGCGCAGCGCCTGCGCCCAACGGCTCGTCGAATCGGCGAGCAGCAGCACGTCGAGCCCCATCTGGCGGTAGTACTCGGCGATCGTGACGCCCGTGTAGACGCTCGCCTCGCGCGCCGCCACCGGCATCGAGCTCGTGTTGCAGACGATGACCGTGCGCTCCATCAGGCTGCGGCCGGTGCGCGGGTCGGTGAGCTCGGGGAACTCGCGCAGCGTCTCGACCACCTCGCCGGCGCGCTCGCCGCAGGCGGCCACCACCACCACGTCGACGTCGGCGTGGCGGCTCATCAGCTGCTGCAGCACGGTCTTGCCGGCGCCGAAGGGCCCCGGCACGCAGAAGGTGCCGCCGCGCGCGACCGGGAAGAGCGTGTCGACGATCCGCACCTGGGTGACCAGCGGCTCGCTCGGGCGCAGCCGCTCGCGATACGCGCGGATGGGGAGCTTGACCGGCCAGCGCTGCAGGAGCGTCACGTCCCGCGTCGCGCCGTGCGCCCCCTCGAGGGTGGCCACGACCTCGTCGACGCGGCGCTCGCCTGCGGCGGCCAGCGCGCGCACGGTCCAAGCGCCCGACCACCCGAACGGCACCATGATGCGATGCTCGAACGACCCCTCGGGCACGCTCCCGAGCGCGTCGCCGGCGCGCACGCGGTCGCCCACCCGCACGCCGGGGGTGAAGGCCCAGCGCCGCTCGCGGTCGAGCGGCTCCAGGTAGCGGCCGCGCGGCAGGAAGTGGCCGCTGACGGCGGCGAGCTCGTGCAGCGGGTTCTGCAGCCCGTCGACCACCTGGCCCAGCAGGCCGGGACCCAGCTCGGCGGAGAGCATCTCGCCGGTGAAGGCCACCTGCCCCCCCACGTAGAGCCCGGTCGTGTCCTCGAAGACCTGCAGGTCGGCGTAATCGCCGCGGACGCGGATCAGCTCCGCCTTGAGGCGCAGGTCGTCGAGGACGGCGTAGCCGACCTCGTTCTGCACCACCGGACGTTCGAACACGGCGGTGATCAGCGGCCCGCTCACCGCGACGATCCGGCCGACGTTAGGCATCGTGCACCCGGTCGCCCGAAGATCCGGCCGGCGTTCCGGCGGCGACGTCGACGACGCGCAGGCCCGCCTCGAGCGCCCGCCAACCCGCCTCCGCGTCCCACGTCGCCCACCGCCAGGCGAGCCGCAGCTGGACCGCCCGCGCGTAGAGCGCGGCGAAGCCGTCCGGGGCGGAGCGCGCCAGCTCCTCGGCGAGGTGCCAGCGCAGCTCGTCCAGCGCGCGTTCGCGCAGGCCGGGATGGGGCGCCGCGAAGGCGCGCGCTACCGCCTCTTGGACGTCGATCCGCAGGCCCGGCGGGTGGCGCAGGAAGGGCTCGGGGTCGCGCTTCTGGCGCGCGCTGCGCGCCCGCACGACCGCGTCGTCCACGCGGGCGGCGAGCTCGGACCAGGCGCGTTCGGCGGCGGGCGGGGTCGCGACCGGGGGCATGACGACGCCCACGGCGCGCTCGAGCGAGGCGAGGCGCGGCCCGTCGAGCACGCGGCCGCACGCCTCCAGGAAGGCCTCGATCGTGAGGTCGGGGACGTCCCCGAGCCTGGGGGTCGGAAGGCTGGCGAGCAGGTAGGTGAGCATCAGCCCGCCTCGGGCACAGCGGCCGCGTCCGGCCGGTCGGCCCCTTCGGACGCCTCCGGCGCTTCGCGCCCCAGCCGCACCGCGGCGCGCGGCAGCACCTCGGCGAGCCGCGGGCGCAGGTAGCCGCGCAGCTCCTCGACGATCGCGTCGATCGTGAGGTCGTGGGTGACGTGCTCATCGACGATCTCGACGCGGAACCCATGGTCCACGTCGGGGTCGAGGCGCAACTCGATGCCCTGCCCGAGGCGCTCGCGGTAGCGCTGCGCGGTGAAGCCCACCAGCGCCTCGAGGTCCTGCTCGCTCAGCAGCACCGCCATGCGCCGCTCGCGGCCGCCGTGGGCGGTGTAGGCGTCCGCCATGCGCACGAGCATGTCGGCGAGCAGGTCGGGGCGCAGCACCTGCTGCAGCTCCTCGCGCAGGAGCCCGGCGAGCAGCTCGTCGATCGCGTGCCGGAGGGTGATGAGCAGGTCGCGGCCGGCCTGCTCGAGCGCGACCGTACTGCGCTCGGTGTAGACGGCGGCGTCGCGCTCGGCCTGCGCCACGAGCCGCGCGGCCTCGGCCTCGGCGGCGCGCACGTGCGCGGCGGCCTTCGCCTCGGCCTCCTCGACCAGTTCGCGGGCGCGGCGCTGGCCCTCCTCGACGGCGTCGTGTTGCAGGTGATCGATCAGGGCTTGGAGGTCCTCGGGCATGCCTGCCCCTTCCGCCCGGCGGCGCGCCCCGGCGACCGCACCCCGCGCACGCCCGAGCGGGCGTGCCCGTACTGGGCGTTCTCCATCGCACCGTTTGGGACGGGTGCGCGCAAGGAACGAATGTCCAGGAGGGCGCGGATCCGCCGGTTGCGGCTAGCAGGTGCGGCTAGCAGGCGCGGCTAGGCGGTCGCGCGCACCCCCACCGCCACCTCCAGCCCGCGCACCTCGTACCCCTCGATCAGGTCGTTCCAACCGAGCCGCGGCTCGCCGACCACCGTGAGCGGCAGGCGCAGCAGGCGGGTGAGGAAGGCATCGCTCTCCTTGATCGCGATGAAGGCGCCCGGGCAGCGATGGGCACCGTCGCCGAAGGACAGCACCGGCTCCTGCACGCGCGGCGCTCGATCGCGGTCGGGGCGGAGGCACAGCGGGGCGGCGCCCACGGCGTCGGCGTCGGCGTTGGCAGCGCGGACGTCGAGGTCGATCAGCGCACCGGCGGGGATGGTGGTCGTGGCGCCGTCGACGTCGACGTGCAGGTCGGCCGTCGCGCGCCGGTACAGGTGGCCCACCACCGGCTCCAGGCGCAGGACCTCGTGCAGCACGCGGTGGCGCTCGGGTTCGTCGGCGGCCAGGTAGCGGCGCCGCAGCTCGTCGTGTTCGAGCAGGTGCCACGCCGCCATGACGATGAACTCGCGGGTGGTCGCCATGCCCGCGGCTCCGTAGGTGATGCACTCGATCAGGATCTCGCTGTTGGTGTAGCCCTTGTCGATCAGGTGGCTGATGACGTCCTCGCGCGGCTCGGTGCGGCGCGCGCGGATGGCCGGGCGGACGTCCTGGAGGAAGAAGCGCAGCACGTGGAGGTTGACGCGCAGCATCGACGCCACCCGCCGCAGCGCCGGCAAGCGCTCGAGCCGCTCGAGCGCCAGGATCTTCTCGAGCCGCTGGGCCATGCCGGGCGTGCGCGAGTCGGTCAGCCCCACCACCCGCGCCGCGACCTGCATCGCGAGGTCGAGGCTCAGCTCGCTCAGGTCGGCGCGGCCCCGGCGCTCGAGGTCGGCGATCAGGGCGTCGCTCGCCTCCTCCATCAGCGTGCGGTAGGCGTCGTCGACGGTCTTGGGGGTGAAGAAGCGGGCGATGGCGGTGCGGTGGTCGCGATGGGCGACGCCGTCCTCGAACAGCACGGGCGGGCGCAGCCCGGTGCGCGTCGCCATCTCGGCGTTGAACCCTGCCTGACGGGTGGCGTCGGCCTCGCGCAACACCTGCCGGACGGCGGCGTACGAGCGGACGTGCCAGGTGCCGTCGCGCTCCTCGAGCGCGGGCGCGGCGGGGTCGGCGCCGCGCGCGGTCTTGCGCTCCGAGGCGTCGTGCGCGACCGGGCAACGGTCGGCGGGGTCGGTAGGGGTGGCCATGCGGCCTCCGTTCGCGGCGCGCTGCGGCGCCACCTCCACGGTAGACCTTCGGGCGGCCGTCGGCGCTGCGCGCGCGACCGGACGCGGCGTGCGCGGGTGGCGCTCGCAGCGACCCAGCGCGATACGCTCGGACTCCATGAAGCCGCACCACCACGACGCACCGATCCGCCGCGGACGAGGGCGGACGTGGGCCCTTCGACGCATCGCGATCGGCGCGCTGATCGGATGGGCGGCGCTGGCGGCGAGCTCGCTGGCGGTCGGCGACGGGCGCGCGATCGCGGTCACCGGTGCGGTGCTCGCGGTCGGCGTGGCCGTGGTCGCGGCGGCCCGCTCGCCGGCCTTCCGGCGCGCGAGCGCCGTGGCGGTCGCCGGGTACGGCGCGGCGCTCGCGGTGGCCACGCTGATCGCGGCCGCGACGTCGACCGACGCCGGCGACGCCGCGCGCATCGCGCTGTTCACGGGCAACCCGAACGATCTGGGCGCCGCGCTGGTGGTCGCGTGCACGTCGTGGGCGGCCCTTGCGTCCAAGCGTCGCTTCGTCCTCTGGGCCTGGCCGCTGACGGCGCTGGCGGTCCTGAACACCGGCTCGCGCACCTCCGGCGGCGCGTTGCTGGCTGCGGCCGCCGTCTGGTTGGTGGTCCTGGTGCTCGACCGGCGTCCTCGGCTCGTGTTGGCACCGGTGGTGTTGATCGCCGTCGTCGCCGTCGCGGCGCTCGCCTGGCAACGCGGCGTGGTCGAGATCAGCCCGAACCTGCTCGCCGCACCGAGCGACCTGACGTACCGCGCCTGGCGCGCGGACCTCGCCGAGCAGGTCGACATCGTCCCCGACGCCGTGGAGGGACCGTTCCCGGGAACGCGAGGCCAGCGGCTGACGGCTCGGGCGCGCCCCGAGGGGCGCGCGTTGATGCTGCAGTCGACCGGCGGCTCCGTGCCCGGGGTGCCGTACGTCGCGTCGATCTACGTGCGCGCCGACGTGCCCCAAGAGCTCGTGCTCAGCTCGCACCTCGCGAGCACGACGTGCGCGGTCGGTCCCGAGTGGACGCGCTGCGTCACGCCGGCCGCCCTCGGCGACGGGTACACGCAAGCGCAGTTCTACCTGCGGAGCCCGGCCCGAGGCGGGGCGGTGGACCTGTACGTGTTCGGGGCCCAGTACGAGGTGGGGACGGAGGCGAGCCCGTTCCTCGACGTCCGCCCGGCATGGTTGCCGCAAGAGATGGTGCGGCGCTACGACCTGAGGCGGATCTCGCTGGTTCCCGAGAGCCGCCAGGTCGTCTGGGCGGCCGCGATCGACCTCGCGCGCGACCATCCGTGGTTCGGCGTCGGCCTCACGGCTGCACCCGACGCGTTCCGCGCCCGCACGGCCGACGCCTTCCCCGGGGGCGTGGCGTACGCCCACCACCTGGTGCTGCAGCTGTGGGCGGTGTTCGGCGTGGTCGGCCTCGCCGGGGCGACCGTCGTGGGGGCGGCGGTGCTGTCCACCCTTCGTCGCGCGGGCTGGGTCCGATTGGCGCCGCTGCTCGTGGCGCTGACGCTGCTCAACACGTGGGACCTGACCCTGTTCGAACCCGAGGTGGCGCTCCCGGCGCTGCTGGCCGTGGCCGCGTGGGCCGGCGCACCGCTCACGCCACGATCAACTCCCGCGTCACCCCCGAGGTGAGCGCCTCCGCGCCGCTCGGCGTCACCCGGATCGTCTCGGTGCACCCCACCGCGCCGCGCCCGGGGAGCTGCACCCACGGGAGCAGGTGGAAGGTCATGTTCGCCGCGAGCGGGCGCGTCTCGCCCGGCTTCATCGACAGGATCTGGCCCTCGCCCCAGTCCGGGGGCAGCGCGATGCCGATCGAATAGGCGCAGCGCGAGGCGTGGGTGCCGCCGAAGGGCGACTGGGCGATGAAGTCGCGGCACACCTTGTCGACCTCGCCGGCCGCGACGCCGGGGCGGATGGCGGCCATCGCCAGGTCGAAGGCCTGCCGCACGACCTCGAAGGCGACGCGCGCCTCCTCGTCGGGCTCGCCCACGAACACGGTGCGCAGCATCGCCGCGTGGTACCGGCGGCGGCAGCCGGCGAGCTCGAGGAAGACCGGGTCGCCGGCGCGCATGGTGCGCCCGCGCCAGGTGGCGTGGCCGATCGCGCCGCGCTCGCCCGAGGCCACGAAGGGGGCGATCGCCGGCCACTCGCTGCCGGCCCGGATCATCGCCAGGTGCATCTGCGCGGCGACCTCGTCCTCCTTGACGCCCTCCCGGACGGCCGCGATGCCGGCGTTCATCCCGGCGGCGGTCCCGATCGCGGCCTCGCGCATCAGGGCGATCTCGGCTTCGGTCTTGATCAGCCGCCCCTGCTCCACCACCAGCGAGGCGTCGACCCACACCACGTCGCCGGCGATCGCGAACAGCCGGTCCTGTTGCGCGGCGGTGAAGAACCAGCCGTCGCGCTCGTACCCGACGCGGGTCCCCGTCAGACCCGCGACGGCGAGCGCCTCGGCGACGCGCGACGCGACCTCGTCCTTCGGGCGCCGGGCCACCTTGAGGCCGTACGCGACGTTCTCGAACACGTTCATGTGCGGGAAGAGCGCGT
>JAABSI010000074.1 GCA_011390455.1 Trueperaceae bacterium | reverse complement strand
GTCGCGCGGCGCCTCGAGCCCTCACCCTCGCCCCAGCACCTCCAAGGCCTTCGCCGCGCTCCGCTCGATCGTGGCGATCGGATCGCTGGGCGCGTCGTGCTCGACGATCGCCCACGGCACCCCGTTCGCCTGCGCCGCCGCCAGCACGCCGGTGACGTCGAGCTCCCCGTCGCCGACGTCGACCCAGGGCGGGTCCTGCCCGCGGACGAGGTCCTTGAGGTGCAGCCGCTTCACGCGGCGACCCCAACCGTGCACGCCGGCGACCGGGTCGCGCCCGACCGCCGCCCACCAGCCGCTGTCGAGCTCCAGGCTCAGGTGCTCGGGCGCGGCCGCCTCGAGCATCGCGGTCAGGCCGTCGCTGCCGTCCATCGCGGCCAGCTCGAAGTCGTGGTGGTGGTACGCCAGCGCGAAGCCCTCGTCGGCCAGCGACCGGCCGTAGCCGTCGAGCTCGCGGCCGAGCGCCCGCCATCCGGTCAGGTCGGTCGGGCGGTCGTCGGGCGCCACCCACGGCACGACCAGCAGCGGCGTGCCCAGCGTGCGGTGCGCTTTGACCAGCGCGTGCAGGTCCGTCCGGAAGGCGGCCAGCGGCACGTGCGCCGAGGCGAGCGTCAGCCCGGCGTCGGCCAGCGCGTCGCGCAGACGCTCGGGGGCGACCTCCTGGGTCCCCACCGTCTCCACCCCCGCGTAGCCGGCGGCCGCCACCGCGGCGAGGAGGTCGTACAGCGGGAGCTCGCTGGATCGAACGGTGTAGAGCTGAAGACCGAGCGCGGGGGTCGTCATCGCCGAGTCTCCATGGTGCTTCCGAGCGCGGGGGTGGTCATCAAGAGCCCTCCTGGGTCCAGCCGAGTTCGGTGAGGTCGTCGGGTTCGAGCGGTGCGGGGCGCTCCGGCCGGCTCTCGATCGCCACCCGGGCGCCCGTGCGCAGGGCGGTCAAGCCGCCTTCGAGGACGTCCAACACGTGCGCGGCCTGCGCCCCGGAGGCGCGCGGCGTGCGGCCGGCGCGATGCGCCGCCGCCAGCTCGAGCGCGCCGATCCCGCGCGCGTTGCGCGCGAACCCGGGGACCGTGGGGACGTCGCGCCAGCCGTCGTCGGTGGCGGTGCGCACCCGCACCGGCCCGGCGAAGGTGTTGGGGTCGGGCAGCGCCAGCGTGCCCCGCTCGCCGAAGACCTCGAAGCGCGGCAGCTCGGACGCCTGCACGTCGAAGGTCGTCAGCAGCGTCGCCTGCACGCCCGAGGCGAAGCGCAGCAGGAGCGTGACGTGCGTGTCGACCTCGACCGCGAAGCGCGCGCCCGCGCGCGGCCCCTTGCCGATCGTGCGCTCGGTCCACGTGCGCCCGCCGTCGGCGAGGACGCTCGCGACCGGGCCGAACAGCGACACCATCGCGGTGACGTAATAGGGCCCCATGTCGAGCAGCGGCCCGGCACCCGCTTGGTAGAGGAAGTCGGGGGAGGGGTGCCAGCGCTCCGGCCCGCTCGAGACCATGTGGGCCACCGCCGCGAAGGGCCGGCCGACGGCGCCCTCGTCGAGCGCGGCGCGCGCCGTCTGCAGCCCGACGCCGAGGAAGGTGTCCGGCGCCCCGCCCAGCGGTCGGTCGACGCGCTCGGCGAGCTCGACCAGCGCGCGCGCCTCGGCGGCGGTGGCCGCGAGGGGCTTCTCGGCGTAGACCGCCTTGCCCGCCTCGAGCGCTCGGCGGTTGACGTCGTAGTGCGCGGCCGGGATCGTCAGGTCGACCACCAGGTCGACGTCGGTGCGCGCGAGCAGCGCGTCCGGATCGAGGGCGTCCGGGACGCCGAAGGTGGCCGCGAGCGCCTGCGCGCGCGCCAGGTCGAGGTCGGCGAGCGCCACCACGCGCGCGCCGGGTGCGCGGGTCAGGTTCTCGAGGTACGCGCTCGCGATGGTGCCGCAACCGATGACGCCGATGCCCAGGTCCATGAGTACCGAGTGTAGCGCCGGCCCGAGCGGGACGGGAGTACCGGCGTCCCGCGCCTCCGACGACTACGGTCGGAGGTGCGGGCGCCGCCGCGCGCCCCGAGGAGGCCTCCACCATGCGCCGCGTCGCCGCGTTCGTCCTCCTGCTGCTGCTCGGACCCTTCGCCGGAGGCCAGGCCGCCCCGTCCGCCGCCGACCTCGCCGCGATCGACGCCTTCGTCGAGGATCGGATGCGCGCCCACGCGATCCCCGGGGTGGCGCTGGCGATCACGTACGGCGGCGCCGTCGTGCACGCCCGCGGGTACGGCGACGCCGGCACCGGCGAGCCCATGACGGCCGACACGCCGCTCTACGTCGGCTCGATCGCCAAGGCCTTCACCGGCCTGGCGGTGCTGCAGCTCGTCGACGACGGCCGCCTCGAGCTCGACGCGCCCGTGCGCGCCTACCTGCCCTGGTTCGAGGTCGCGGATCCGGACGTCTCGGCCCGGATCACCGTGCGGCACCTGCTCGGCCACGCCAGCGGCCTCTCGGATCTGCGCTACCGCGACCAGCCCGGGCTCGCGGACGACGCCAGCATCGAAGCGGGCGTCCGCGATCTGCAGCGCGCGGTGCCGATCGCGGAGCCGGGCGCGGCGTTCCACTACTTCAACCCGAACTACGCGACGCTCGGCCATCTGGTCGAGGTCGCGTCAGGCGAGGCGTACGCCGACTACCTCCAGGCGCACGTGCTGGACCCGCTCGGTATGGAGCGCACCTTCACCGACCCGGAGGCGGCGCGCGCTGCCGGTCTGGCGCGCGGGCACGTGGTGGCCTTCGGCGTCGCCTGGCCGCGGGAGCAGCGGTTCCGCGCCTACGCCCTCCCCGGTGGGTACCTGATGTCGACCGCGAACGACATGGCGCGCTTCCTGCTCGCGATGAACGGCGGCGGCGCGCTCGACGGCGAACGGGTGTTGTCGCGCGCCAGGATGCTCGAGCTGCACGCCCCATCGGCCCCCAGCGGCTTCTACGCCGCCGGTTGGTTCGTGGGCACCCACCGCGGGCACCGCATCGTGCAGCACGGCGGCACCAACGAGTTCTTCAAGGCCGAGGCGGCGCTGTTCCCCGACCTCGACCTGGGCGTCGTGTTCCTCGCCAACCAGTCGTCGCTGCCGTCCGCGATCCTCGCGTACGGCGACCTCACCACCGGCGTGCGCGACCTGCTGGTGGGCGAGGCGCCTACGTCGCCACCGATCGGGATGCGCGCGATCGGCTGGATCGTGGTGGCGGTCTTCGCGGTGCAGCTCGCCGTGATCGCGCGCGACGCCCGGCGCCTGCCGCGCTGGCGGGCGCGGGCGCTGGGCTGGCGGGGGCCGCGCGTCGCGCTGGCGGTGGCGCCGCACCTGCTGCTGGTGCCGGCGATCGCGCTCGCGGCGGTCGCGCTCATCGAGCGTCTCCTGGGCCGCGGGGTGTCGCTGGCGCAGGCCTTCGACTTCGTGCCCGAGATCGCGATCCTGATGGCGGTCGGCTACCTCGCGGACCTGGCCTTCGCGGCCTGGAAGGTGGCGGCGTGGACGCGCGGGAGGGCGAACGCCGCGCCGAGCACGGCGCCCCGCACCGGCGAGCAGTAGCCTGGACCCATGCGCCGGTGGTCGTTGCGCCCCTTCCTGGCCGTGCTCGCCCTCGCCGCCCTGCTCGGCGGCTGCGGCGGCGCGGTGCTCGTGCCGGGATCCTTCGTCGTCGGCGGCGCGCGGCCGGCGCTGGTCGTGCCGCCCCCCGACCACGACCCCAGCGTTCCCACGCCGCTCCTCGTCGTGCTGCACGGCTACCAGTCGAGCCCCGACCAGATCGAAGACCTGTTCCCGCTCGCGACCGCCGCCGAGGTGCTCGGCGTGGCGGTCGTGCGCCCGCAGGGCGCGATCGACAGCCTCAGCCGGCGTTTCTGGAACGCCTCGGAGGCGTGCTGCAACCTCTACGGCTTCCCGGTCGACGACGTCGGGTACCTCACGCGGCTGATCGACGAGATCGCGGACCGGATGGCGGTGTCCGAGGTGATGCTCTTCGGCCACTCGAACGGCGGTTTCATGGCCTACCGGCTCGCGTGCGACTTCCCCGAGCGCTTCTCGGCGGTGGTGACGGTCGCCGGCGCGCTCGATACCGGGCCGGTGCCGACGTGCGGGGTCGGCGGGCCGACGCGCGTGCTCCACATCCACGGCACCGAGGACCGCGTCATCCGGTACGAGGGTGGGAGCGTCTCGGACCTCCCGATCCCCCTCATGCCGAACGACATCCCGCCCTACACGGCGGCCGAGGCCACCATTGGTGCCTTCGCCACCGGCGCGGGCTGCGGCCCGCTCGTCGCGGGCACGCCCTTCGACCTCGACCAGAGGATCGACGGGGCGGAGACGGTGCCGCTCGAGGCGTCCGACTGCCCCGCGGGGCGGCGCGTGGCGCTGTGGCGGATGGACGAGTCCGGCCACGAGCCGCGCCCGGGGTCGGGGTTCGCGGCGCGGGTGCTCTGGTTCGCGCTCGGTTGGTGAGGGCGCCGCTCGCTCAGGCTTCGCGCCACGACGTGACCGATAGGCCCGGCACCCGCTCGAACGCCGCTCGGTCGTCGCTGACCAACCCCAAGCCGTGCGTGAGGGCGATCGCCGCGATCGTGAGGTCGTTGGCGCCGATCGTCGTCCCCGCCGTGCGCAGGTCGGTGCGGAGTCGGGCGTAGGCGTCGACGCAGGCGTCGTCGAACGGCAGCGACGGGAAGGGCGCACAGAACGCGTCGACCGCGTCCGCGGCACGAAGCGGGTCCGACGCCAGGCGCGCGCCGAAGGCGAGTTCCGCCTTGACCACGGAGCAGAGGAACAGGCCGGCGGGTCCGTGCGCTTCCAGACGCCGGGCGACGTCGGCGCGGCCGCGCAGGACGTCGATGCAGACGTTGGCATCGAGGAGGAGCATCTAGAGCGGGTGCCGGTCCTCGGGCGGTGGGTCGGCGACCGTCGGCCAGGGATCGGGCCAGGCGCCCACCACGCGCTCGAGCCAGCCTTCGGGCCAAGACCGCTGCGCTTCGCGGGCGACGATCTCGGCGAGGAGCTTCGACACGCTGGTGCCTTGCTCGCGGGCGCGCGCCCGCAGCGCGGCGGCCACCTCGTCCGAGACGTACAGGTGCAGTTGGGGCACGGGGCCGCCTCCTTGCGACACATATAGCACATACGGCGATCGACGGCGGCTTCGGACGGGGTCGAACGTCGCCCTGCACCGACGACTTCAGCCCCTCCGCGACCTCGCCCCCGCATCGACCAGCCCGCGCAGCAACCCGCCGAACACCAAGGCGTGCAGCGGGGTGACCAACAGCCAGTAGGCGCGCCCGGCGAGCCCGCGCGGGCGGAAGGTGGCGGTCTGGCGCAGGACCGGCGCTTCGTCGGCGCCGCGCTCGATCTCGAACTCCAGCCACGCCTCGCCGGGCAGCTTCATCTCGGCGTACAGCAGCAGTCGGCCTCGCTCGCGGTTGGCGACCAGCACCCGCCAGAAGTCGAGCGCGTCGCCGGCATGCAGCTCCGTCGGGTGGCGGCGGCCGCGGCGGAGGCCGGTGCCGCCGACGAGGCGATCGAGCAGCCCGCGCAGCCACCAGAGCCACTGGGCGTGGTACCAGCCGGTGGCGCCGCCGATGCGCCACAGTCGGTCGATCACCTCGTCCTCCGGGTCGTGGAGCGCCTGCCGGCGGGTGTCGTGGTAGACGGCCTGGGTGGGCACCTGAACCAGCCGGTCGAGCTCGAGCGCGCTGCGGCTCGAGACCACGGCGTCGGTCCAGGAGGACACCACCGACTGCTGCTCGATCTTCTGGAAGGCGAGCCGGACCGCCTCGTCGTAGGGGATGGGGTCGAGCGGCACGATGGTGCGGATGCGGTCGTCGCGGACGAGCACGTCGACCTTCATGGAGTCGACGAGGTTGCGGGCCAGCGCGAAGCTCGTCGACGTCACGAAGTAGAGCCAGTACGACGAGAGCCGCGGCGTGAGGACCGGCACCGGCAGCACCCAGCGCCGCAGCCCGCGCACCGCGGCGTAGCGCAGCAGCATCGTCTGGTAGGTCATCACCTCGGGTCCGCCGATGTCGAAGGTCTCGCCCAGGGCGCGCGGCTCGTCGAGCACGCCGGCGAGGTACCCGAGGGCGTCGCGCACCGCGATCGGCTGCGTGCGGGAGCGCAGCCATTTGGGCGCGACCATCACCGGGAGCTTCTCCGTGAGGTCGCGGATCAGCTCGAAGCTGGCGCTGCCCGAACCGACGATGATGCCGGCGCGCAGCACCGTGACCGGGACCGGCCCTTGGCCCAGGACGTGCTCGACCTGGCGGCGCGAGGCCAGGTGGCGCGAGAGCGCGCCGTCGTCGCCGAGTCCGCCCAAGTAGATGATCTGCCGCGCGCCGGTGCCGCCGACGTACTCGGCGAAGTTGCGCGCGGCGCGCGCCTCGAGCTCGGTGAAGTCGCCGTCCGACGACAGGCTGTGCACCAGGTAGTAGGCGGCGTCGAGGCGTTCGGGGAGGTCGGCGGCCGCGAGCGGCTCGAGCAGGTCGGCCTGGTGCACCCAGACGCCGCGCTCGGGGTCGTGGGCGACCGGGAAGCGCTGCGGATCGCGCACCACGCAGTGCACCCGGTGCCCCGCCGCGAGCAGCAGGGGCAGCAGGCGCATGCCGATGTAGCCGTTGGCGCCGGTGAGCAGCACCCGCAGCGAGGGCCCGTCCCCCTTCGGCGCTGCGCCGAGGACCACCGGTTCCGGCTGCGGGCGTGCGTCCGGTGCGTCCGCCGGGTTCGGTGGGCTCGGGCGATCGGATGCCGTCATGCGCAACGGTACGCCGCATCCCGCCCGACCTGCGACGCCCGCCGAACGCCCGTGGAACGCCCGCTTGCCTAACCTCCGCGGGTACGCCCACGCAGCGACCGGCTGCAGGAAGAAGCACGGACATGACGACCACCACCACCAGCACCTCGCCCACCCCCTCCTTCGCCGAGCTGCGCGCGGCCGTCGCCGGCGCCGTCTTCGCCCCTGGCGACGCCGGCTACGACGACGCCCGCCGCGGTTGGAACCTGCGCGTCGACGCCCATCCGGCCGTCGTGGTCGAGGCCGCCGACGCCGCCGACGTCGCCATCGCCGTCGGCTACGCGCGCCGCCTGGGCCTGCCGCTCGCCGTGCAGGCCACCGGCCACGGCACCGTCCGCCCCGCCGACGGCGCGCTGCTGCTGCGCACGGGCCGCCTGAACGGCGTCGCGGTCGACCCGGTCGCCCAGACCGCGCGGATCGAGGCCGGCGTCCAGTGGGGGGCGGTGCTCGCCGCCGCGCAGCCGCACGGCCTGGCGCCGCTGCTCGGCTCCTCGCCCACCGTCGGCGCGGTCGGCTACACGCTCGGCGGCGGCCTCGGTTGGCTCGCGCGCAAGCACGGGCTGTCGGCGGACGCGGTCGTGCGCTTCGAGGTCGTCACGATCGACGGCGAGCGCCGGGTGGCGTCCGCGACCGAACACCCCGAACTGTTCTGGGGGCTGCGCGGCGGCGGCGGCGCGCTCGGCATCGTCACCGCCATGACCGTGCGGCTGTTCCCCGTGACCGACGTCTACGCCGGCAACCTCTACTACCCGGCCGAGGCGGCGCGCGAGGTCTTCGCGCGCTGGCGGGCGTGGATCGCCGACGCCCCCGACGAGCTCACCTCGTCGGTGCTGGTGATGAACTACCCGCCGTTCCCCGGCGTGCCGGAGCCGCTGCGCGGCACGAGCTTCGCGATCGTCCGCGGCTGCTGGTGCGGCGACCTCGACGACGGCGCCGGGCTGCTGCGCTACTGGCGCGACTGGCGTGCGCCGGTGCTCGACCAGTTCGCCGCGATGCCCTTCGCCGAGGCGGCGCGCATCAGCCGCGACCCCGAGGACCCGATGCCGGCCTTCTCCAGCGGCGCCTGGTTGCGCGACCTCGACGCGGCCGCCACCGAGGCGATCGTCGCGCACGCGTTGCCGCAGGGCGGCCCGCCGGCGCTCGCCTTCGCGGAGGTGCGCCACGTGGGCGGTGCGGTGGCGCGCGTGCCTGCCGAGGCGAGCGCGTACGGGCACCGCGACGCGCAGTTCCTGCTCTCGCTGGTGGGCGCCGCCCCCACCCCGCAGGCGCACGCGGCCGGTGCGGCGCTGATCGGTCGTCTGCAGGCCGCGCTCGCGCCCGCGCTGACCGGCGGCGTCTACATGAACTTCCTCGAGGGCGACGAGTCGCGCGCCCGCGTCCGCGACGGCTTCGCCCCCGGGGGCTACGAGCGGTTGGCGCGGCTCAAAGCGCGCTACGACGGCGCGCACGTGCTGCGCCACGCCTTCGACGTCGCACCGGCCGGCTGAGGTTCAGCGCGCGAGCTCGAGCCGCACCGCGGCCACCACCTCGGCCAACGTGGGCGCGTCCGCCGACCCCGGCCAGCGGGCGCGCATCGCCTCCGCGCGCAGGCGCGATTCGACGTCGAGCCCGGGATGGCGCAACACCGCGTCGAGCCACGCGCGCGCGCTCGCCTCGTCGCCGGCGCGCGCGCGCAAGGCGGCGGCGCCGACGACGACCGCGAGCAGATCGCGCGTCGCGAGCCGGTGGTCGCCGGCCTCGAGCACGGCCCGGAAGCGCGCCCGGGCGGCCGCGGCGTCGCCCTCCTCCAGGTCGAGCCGGCCCGACGCCAGCGCTGCGCGCTCGTGGCCCACGGTGTCCTGGGCGGCCGCGAAGCGCGCGGCCGCGCGTTCGAGCTGCGCCCGGGCCGCCGCGTGGTCGCCCTGCGCCGACAGCGCTACGCCCAGGTACAGCGTCCCGTAGGCGACGCTGTTCGGGTCCTGCGCGGACTCGAGCACCTCGCGCAGCAGCGCCTCGGCCGCGGCCGGGTCGCCGAGCAGCAGCCGGGCGCGGCCGAGGATCAGCAGCGCGTTCGCCACCAGCCTCGGGTCGCCCAGCGCCCGCGCCCGAGGCAGCGCGACCTCGAGGCGCTCCAGCGCGCCGTCCAGGTCGTTCGCGTCGAAGGCGATCATCCCCAGGTAGACCTCGGCCATCACCTCGATCCAGGGGTCGAGTGTAGGGGCGTCGGACCCGCCCGCGGCGCCCGTGCGCGAGGCCTCCATGCGCTCGAGCCCCGCACCGAAGGTCCCGCGGGTCCAGTGCAGCAGCGCGACGTGGCGATCGAGATGGCGCCGCGCCGGGTCGTCCGCTGCGAGCGCGGCGTCCGCCTCGGCCCACCAGGCCTCGGCGTCGTCCAGCCGCCCCAAGCGGAAGGCGGCGAAGCCGCCGAAGACCCGCGCGACGGCGGCCGTGCGGCGCGCGGCCGCGCCGTCGGCGTCGCTCCAGGCGTTCGCGACCGCCTCGAAGGCGCGCACGGCCGGCAGCAGCGCGCCGCGCAGCTCGTGGGCGTAGAAGCGGGCGAAGGCGGCGGCGTCGATCGCCGCAGCGTCGCCGTGGGCGAGCGCCCACGCCCAGGCCGAACGGATCTCGGCGGCCTCGGCGGCGACCGCGGCGAGCGCCTCGGGTTGACGCGCGCTCGTGAGCGCGGGCGCCTGGTCCGCCAGCCACGCGAGGGTGAAGGTCGCGTGGCGCTCCGCGGTCGCCGCTGCCTCGCCGGGGTCGGCGTGCAGCCGCTCCAGCGCGAACTGCCGCACCAACGGGTGCAGCTGGTAGCGGGAGGCCGCCGTGCGCTGCACCAGCGAGCGATCGACGAGCGCCGCCAGGCGCGGTAAGTCGGCGCCGGCGACGCGCGCGGCGGCTTCGCGGGTGAAGCCCGACTCGAACAGGGCCAAGCGCGCCAGCGCCCCCTGCTCGGCGGCCTCCAGCAGCCCCCACGAGTGGTCGAACACCGAGCGCAGGCTGCGGTGGCGGTCGGCGCCCGCGGTCCCCTCGAGCACCCCGAGGTCGCGCACCACCTCGGCGGCGACCTCCGCCGGGGTCAGCAGGCGCGTCCACGACGCCGCCAGCTCCACGGCGAGCGGCACCCCGCCGACCGCGCGGCACACCCGCGCCACGTCGGGAAGATCGGCCTCGGTGGGGCGGTGCGGCCCGGCGACGCGGCGGGCGACCTGCAGGAAGAGCCGCACCGCGTCGTTGCCGGCGAGGTCGGCGTCGAGGGCGTCGGGCACCGGCAGCGCGTCGACCTCGAAGCGCCACTCCTCCGGCACGCGGAGCGCCTGCCGCGACGTCACGAGCAGCCGCAGCGCGGGGGCCCCCTTGAGCAGCGCCGAGAGCATCGGGGCGGCGTCGGCCAGGTGCTCGACGTCGTCCAGGACGAGCAGCAACTGCCTCTGGGCGAGCGCGCGGGCGAGCTCGGCGGCGGGGTCCGCGCTGCCGCGCAACCGCACCCGGAGCGCCTCGGCGATGGCGGCCACCGCCTGGTCCGGCGTGCGCGCCGCCGCGAGCCCCACCCAGCCGATCGAGGCCGATTCGGTCGCCGCACGGTCGGTGGCGACCTCGAGGGCCAAGCGGGTCTTGCCGATGCCGCCGGGGCCCACGAGCGTCAGCAGCCGGCAGGTCGGATCCGCGAGACGAGCGGCGATGCGCGTGCGCTCGGCGTCGCGGCCGACGAGGGGGGTACCCGGGGTGGGCAGCGGTCGTGGCGGGCGGGTGGGCGGTTCGGGGGCCGTCGCCAACGCCGCCGCGAGGGCGGCGGTGAGGGCGGCCTGCACCGCGGGGGCGGGCTCGGCGTCGAGGTCGACGCGCAGCGCCGCGGCGTGGGCGTCGAAGGCGCGCCGGGCACCGGCCCGGTCGCCCAGAGCGGCGCAGCGGCGGATCAGGTCGATGGCGGCCGCTTCGTCGAGCGGGTCGGAGGCCGCGCGTCGCTCGGACGCGCGGCGCGCCGCCGTGGCGTCCCCGCGTGCCGCGTGGGCGTCGGCGAGCTCGCGCAGGGCTTCGCGCCAGCGGGCGCGGTAGGCGTCGCGCGGCCCGTCGAGCCAGGGGTCGTAGCGCCCTTCGAGGAGGTCGCCGCGGTAGCGCGCGACCGCCGCCTCGAGGTGGCGCGCCCGCGCGTCGGCGTCCTCGGTCGCGGCCGCGGCGGCGAGCGCGGCCTCGAAGGCGTCGAGATCGAGGTCCAAGGGCGCATCGCCGCGCCAGCGCAGCGTGGTCGCGTCGCCGGCCAGGTAGCGGTCGGCGTCGGGCAGCGTGCGGCGCAGGGTGAAGAGCAGGTGGCGCAGGTTCGTGCGCGCCTGAGCCTCGGTCGAATCGGGCCACAGCAGCGCGGCGAGGCGCGTCCGCGCGAGCGGCGCGTCGCGGTGCAGGAGCAGGTAGGTGAGCAGCGCGACCGGGCGGTCGCCGCCGAAGCTGAGCGGCTCGGCGCCCGCCGGGACCCAGGCGAAGGCCCCGAACAGCTTGGCGGTGGGGGCGTCGCGGCGATCGGCCATGGCACCTGCCCCGAGGCGCGTGGGCGCGGTGCGGGACGGGAGAATCCTACGCCGTCGCGGGGCGGGGCGGCGAGGGGTGGCGCGTGACCCGAACGCCCGGCCCACGTACACTTCATCGCAACGTGCCCGCCATCGCGACCCTGCTCGGCGCCGCTCGCCTCGGTCCCGACGCCCCGCTCCCCGCCGATCGCCGCGGCCTGCTGCTCGCGCTGTTGGCGACCGACGGGGGGTGGGTCGACCGCGAGCGGCTCGCGACCCTGTTCTGGCCGGAGTCCGACGAGGGCGCGGCCAAGGCGGCGCTGCGGCAGCTGCTCGTGCGGGTCAAGCGCCTCGACCTCGATCCGCCGCTCGAGGCCACCGCCACCGCCGTGCGTTGGCCGGTGGCCACGGATCTGGCGCGCTTCCGCCGCGCGCTCGCCGACGGCGACCCGGAAGCTGCGGTGGCGGCGTACGGCGGGCCCTTCCTGGATGGACTGGCGGTGGCCGACGTCGGCGGGGTCGACGCGTGGGTCGAGGCCGAGCGTTCGGCGCTGCACGACGCCTTCCACGGCGCCTCGGTGCGGGTGGCCGACGCGCACGTCGCGACGGGCCGCTACGCCGACGCCGCGACGCTGCTCGAGCGCCTCGAGGCGCTCGACCCGCTCGCGGAGGACGTGGTGGCCGCTCGGGTGCGGGCGCTGTACCTGGCGGGGCGGCGCGACGCTGCGCTGCACGCCTACGAGCGCTTCGCCGCCCGGCTGGGCGCCGAGCTCGCGCTGGAGCCGCTCGCGACCACCCGCGCGCTCGTCGAGGCGGTGCGCGTGGGTGCGCCGGTGGACGTGCCCCGCGTCGCCAGGGCGCCGGAGCCGCCGCGGCGCATGGCGCCGTCGCGGCTCGTCGCGCGCGACGCGGAGCGGGCGGTGCTCCTGGGGAGCGACGCGCCGCTGGTGCTGGTGGCGGGGGAGCCCGGCATCGGCAAGACCGCGCTGCTCCACGAGGCCTTCCCCGACGCCGTGCGGGCGGGGGGCGTGGAGGGGCTCGAGGCGCTCCCGTACCACCCGTGGGCGGCGCTCGTGCGGGAGCGGACCGAGCTCGCCGCGGGTTTGGGGGCGTACCGCGAGGACCTGGCGCGGTTGGTGCCGGAGGTCGCCCCGGACCTCGTGCCCGCGCCGCTCGATCCGGGTGCGGCCCGCGGCCGCCTGACCGAGGCGCTCGCGCGCTTCGTCGCCGCCGCGGGCGTGCCGCTCGTGCTCGACGACCTGCAGTGGGCCGACGCCGCCACCCTGGAGGTGCTGGGCTACGTGGCGCGCCGCGGCGTGCCGGTGCGCGGGGCGTACCGCCGCGACGAGGCGTCGCCGGTGCTCCGGGCCGCGCTGGCCGCCTGGCGCTCCGCCGGCATGCTCACCGAGGTCCCGTTGGGGCCGCTGCCCGCCGAGGGGGTGCGGTCGCTGATCGCCGACCTGATGGGCCACGCCGAGGGTCCGCCGGTCTTCGCCGGGGCGCTGCACCGACGCTCCGGCGGCAACCCGCTGTTCCTGCTCGAGACGCTGCGCGCCCTCTTCGAGGCGGGCGTCCTGCGCGCGGACGAGCGCGGCTGGCACACCGACCTCGACGACGTCACCCGCGATTACGCCGAGTTGCCGGTGCCGGCCAAGGTGGGCGAGGTGATCGCGCGTCGCCTCGCGCACCTCGGCGAGGCGACGGTGCGCGTGCTGGAGGCGCTCGCGGTGGCCCAGGCCGATCTCGATGCGGGGCGCCTCGCGCGGGTGACGGGCCTGTCGGTCGCCGCCGTCGCGGACGCCCTCGACGCCGCGGCGGCGGCCGGCTTCCTGACGCCCACCCCTGGGGCGCGGGGCGACGATGCGCGCCCGGCGCCCTTCCGCCACGACCTCCTGCGCGAGGCGCTGGACGCCCGCCTGCCGAGCGCGCGGCGACGCCTGTTGCACGCACGCTTGGCCGAGGCCCTCGAGGGCGGCGACCCGGGCCGCCGCGCCGAGCACTGGTGGGCGGCGGGCGACGCGGCGCGCGCCCGGACCGGCTGGCTCGAGCAGGCGACCTCGCTTCGCGCGCGCGGGCTGCATGCCGAGGCCCGGACGGTGCTCGCAGCAGGGCGATCGCGGCTGCACGGGGTGGACGCCGCGTGGCTCCACGTCGAGGAGGCCCACGTGGCCCAGGAGGCGGGCGATCCCGAGGGCGCCACGGCGCTCCTGGAGACGCTCGACCTCGAGGGGGCCCCAGCCGAACTGCAGCTCAGAGGGGCGCTCGCGCGCGTCGCGGTCTGCATCCAGGCCGGGTTGGTCCAAGAAGCGCAAGCCGTGCTCGACGCGGCGGCGCCATGGGGCGAACTCGTCGAGGACGAGAACCTGGTGCTGGAGCACACCCTGCAGCGGGCCTTCGTGGCGATGGAGGGGCGGCGCCCCGACGAGGCGATCGCGTTGCTCGAGCCGGCGATGCCGCTCGTGCGCGCCGGTCGGCCCGACCCCCGGCGGGCGCGCTTCGTCACCTCGTTGGCCGCCCTGTACGACGACGTCGGAAGGGCCGAGGAGGCCCTGCCGTTGCACCACGAGGCGCTGACGCTCGCCAAGGCGCTCGGAGCGCGCTACGTCCACGTGGATGCGTGCATCAACCTGCTCTTCTGCACGGCCGACCTCGGCCGGCCGTTGGAGGCGGCGGCTTTGGCCGAGGAGGCGCTGGGCCTCGGCGAGTACGACAACGTGCCGGTGCTGCGCGCCAACCTCGCGGCCGCGTACTTCGAGGCCGGGTGCGTCGCGGACGCCGCCCGCCACTACCGGCTCCTGACCGAGCACGACGGGCCCCCGTACCTGCTGGCGATCGCCCTCGCGCGCTCGGCGGAGTGCGCCGCGCTCGAGCAGGACGACGAACGGGTCGCGCCGCTGCTCGACCGTGCGCTGGACGCCGTAGCGAGCACCGAGCTCGCGGTGGCGCAGGGGTCGGTCGCGATCGCCGTGTTGCACCTTGGCGACCACGCGCGCGTGGCGCGCCTGCGCACCGTCGTCCCCGATCTCGACCTGGAGCGCTTCCCTCGGCATCAGCGCGACCGGCTGGCGGCCGCACTCGCCGCCCGCGGCCCCGCGTAGCGCTCGTGTAGCGGACCTCGGCGCATCCTCGGCGCATGACGCCGAGGCCGACGGACCGAGTCACGAGCAGCCTGATCGTCCGGGTCATCGACGGCCGCGCCGGACGACGCATCGTCGTCCACGACCTCCGCAGCCGCGAGGTGCAGTCCTTCGCGACCTGGGAGGCCGCGCTCGCCTACGTGCGCGCTCGCTCCGAGGCGCGCGGGTTGCGCTGAGGAGGTGCGGCGCATGCGGTCGTCCCGGCGTCCGGACGCCCGATCCGTCGGGCAGCACCTGTGAATTCATTCACGAATGAACGCATTCATGGTACCCCGCGACGCCCCGACGCCCAAGGGGAGAACGGCCGTCCGCTTCGCGGTGCGGGGCCGGCGATGCTGGGACCACGCGCCCCGCCGTTCCACGGGGCGGGAAGGAATCGCGCATGACCACCTACGATTTCACCGGCAAGGTCGCCCTCGTCACCGGCGGCGGCAGCGGCATCGGCGAGGCGAGCGCCAAGGTGTTCGCCGCCGGCGGCGCCAAGGTCGTGATCGCCGACATCGACGACGCCAACGGCCAGCGCGTGGCC
>JAABSI010000073.1 GCA_011390455.1 Trueperaceae bacterium | reverse complement strand
CTGCTCTCCGACATGACCAACTTCGCCGACGCGCTCAAGGAGGTGGCCATCACGATGGAGCAGATCCCGTCGAACCGCGGCTACCCGGGCGACCTCTACAGCCAGTTGGCGGCCCGCTACGAGAAGGCGGTCGACTTCGACGACGCCGGCTCGATCACGATCCTGGCCGTGACGACGATGCCCGGCGACGACGTCACGCACCCGGTGCCGGACAACACGGGCTACATCACCGAGGGGCAGTTCTACCTGCGGGGCGGCCGCATCGAGCCGTTCGGCAGCCTCAGCCGCCTCAAGCAGCTGGTCAACGGGACCACCCGCGACGACCACCGGGCCCTCATGAACACGATGATCCAGCTGTACGCCGCCTACCGCGAGACGCTCGAGAAGCGTGCCATGGGCTTCCGGATGAGCGAGTGGGACGAGCAGCTGCTCCGCTACGGGGTCGGCTTCGAGGAGCGGCTGATGGACCTCGAGGTCGACCTGCCCCTCGAGTCCGCGCTGGACGTCGGCTGGGCGCTGCTGGCCGAGTGCTTCGAGCCCGAGCAGACCGGCCTGGCCTCGGCGCTGATCGAACGCCATTGGCCCGCGCGATGAGTCGCGTTCGCGCCAGCAAGTCCGAGCTCAAGCGGCAGCGCGACGCGCTCGCGCGCTTCGAGCGCTACCTGCCGACCCTGCGTCTGAAGCAGCAGCAGCTGCAGCTCGAGCTCCGCCGCGTCGAGGTCGCCATCCACCAGGTCGGTGAGGAGGAGACCGAGCTGCTCCGTGGACTAAGCTCCTGGATCGAGCTCTGGGCGGAGCCGCAGCCCCTCCTCGCCTTCGTCACGCTGGCCGAGGTGCACGAGGGCGAGACCAGCGTCGCCGGCGTGACCCTGCCGACCGTCGAGGGCTTCCGCTGGCAGCGGCGGATGCCGCCGCCCGACCGGACGCCGCCGTGGGTCGACGAGGCCGTCGAGCTGCTCGAACGACTCACGGAGTTGCGCTGGCGCCGGCAGGTGCTGGCCGAACAGCGGAGCCGGCTCGCCGACGAGCTGCGCCTGACGAGCCAACGCGTCAACCTCTTCGAGAAGGTGAAGATCCCCGAGGCGCAAGAGGCGCTGCGCATCATCCGCATCGCGCTCGGCGACCAGCAGGCGGCCGAGGTCGTGCGCGCCAAGATCGCGAAGGCGAAGAGCCTCGAGCGGGAGCGGACCGCGTGATCGTCCCCATGCGCGAGGTGGCGATCGTCACCGCCAGGTCCGACCAGGCCTCGGCGCTCGCCGCCTTGCAGGAGGCTGGCGTCCTGCACGTCGCCGAGGTAGCGTCCGGCGGCAGCGACGCGCTCTCGGTGGCGCGGGCCCGCCTCGACCGGGCGCACCACGCGGTGGACGTCCTGGGACGGGTCGAGGCCGACGACGCGGAGGACCGGCCGGCCGGAGCCGGGGATGCCGGCGAACGCCCGTCGGACGCCAGGCGCCCAGGGTCGAGGCGTCGCCCCGAGGACCTCGTCGCCGAGGTCGAACGGCTGGCCGAGCGCCTCGCCGATCTCGAGCACACCCGGTCCGAACTCGAGGCCGAGCGGCAGCGTCTGGCGCCCTTCGGCCCCTTCGATCCGGCGTCCCTGCGCCGGCTCAAGGCTCAGGGGCTGGCGGTCCGGCTCGCGCGCGTGCCGCTGCGCCGGTGGCCGGAGCCGGTGGAGGGCGCGGCGTGGGTGGACCTCGGGCACGACCGGCGCCGCCAGTCGCTGGCGCTCGTCGGACCGACCGACGTCGTCGCAGCGGCGGAGGTGCCGGACGAGGTCACCCCGCCGGACGAGCCCCCCGAGCGGTTGGCCCACGAGATCGCCGACGTCGAGGTCGAGGCGAGCCAGGCGCGCGAGCGGCTCGCGCGCCTGAAGCGGTCTCGGTCCCGCCTCGAGGCGTGGCGTCTGCGGACCGAGGACGAGGTGCGCTTCGAGGAGGCCCGCGCGGCGATGCAGGACGTCGGCAGCGTCGCCGTCCTGCGCGGGTTCGTCCCGGCGGACGAGGTCCAACGGGTCGCGAAGCTCGCCGCCGACCGCAGCTGGGGGCTGTGGGTCTCGGACGTGGAGGACCCGGCCGCGGCCCCGACCCTGATCCGCAACCCGGCCTGGGTGCGCCCGATCGAGCCGCTCTTCTCGTTCCTCGGCGTCGTGCCCGGCTACGGGCAGGTCGACATCAGCGCCTCCTTCATGGTGTTCTTCGGGCTCTTCTTCGCGATCATCGTCGGCGACGCCGGCTACGGCCTGTTGTTCCTTCTCTTGAGCGAGGTCGCGCGGCGGCGGTGGCCGGCCGCCCCCGGTCGGGTCATCACGCTGCTGCGCGTGCTGTCGATCGCGACGATCGCCTGGGGCCTGGCCTCGGGCAACTTCTTCGGCGTCGCCGCGCTCCCGTCCGCCCTCGCCGCGCTGCGGCTCGACTGGCTGACGGAGGAGCGGAACGTGATGACGTTGGCGTTCACGATCGGCGTCGTCCACCTGACGTTGGCCCACGCCTGGAACGTCGTGCGCTTCTTCAACTCGACCCGCGCGCTCGTCGAGGTGGGGTGGATCGCCACCACCTGGACGATGTACTTCCTGGCGCGCCAGCTGGTGCTCGGCGACCCGTTCCCGCCGCTGGCGTGGGTGTCGCTCGCCGTCGGGGTCGTGCTCATCGCCGCCTTCATCACGCCGTGGGACAAGCTGCGCAGCGAGTGGTTCACGCACGCGATGCTGCCGCTCAACCTGGTGAGCAACTTCGTCGACGTCGTCTCCTACGTCCGCCTGTTCGCGGTCGGCGCGGCCACGTACGCCGTCGCCGAGTCGTTCAACGCGCTGGCGGGATCGATCGAACTGGGCGGCGTCCTGGGCGCCATCGTCAGCGCGTTGGTGCTGCTCTTCGGGCACACGCTGAACGTCTTGCTGGCCGCGATGGGCGTCCTGGTGCACGGGGTGCGCCTCAACACGCTCGAGTTCGCCAGCCACCTGAGCCTGTCCTGGACCGGGCATCCGTACCGGCCGTTCGCTCGTTCGGCCCCCCTGGACACGGAAGGAGAACCCGCATGGACCCCGAGATGATGCTCTCGCTAGGGCAGGCCGGTGCGGCCGCGGTGCTCGGCATCGCCGCCCTCGGCTCGGCCCTCGGCACCGCCGCCGCCGGCCTCGCCGCCGTCGGCGTGTGGAAGCGCTGCTACGCGCAGGACAAGCCGGTGCCGTTCATCCTCGTCACCTTCATCGGCGCGCCGCTGTCGCAGACGATCTACGGCATGATCCTGATGAACACGATCGTGCGCGTCGCCGGCGAGCGCATGGCCGCCGGCGACGTCGTCGGCTTCCCGGCGATGATGGCCGCGGGCCTCTTCGGCGGCCTCGGCATGGCGGCCTCCGCCTACGGGCAGGGGCGCGTGGGCGCGGCGGCGGCCGACGCGCTGGGCGACACCGGCAAGGGGTTGGGCAACTACCTCATGGCGATCGGCATCGTCGAGACCGTCGCGCTCTTCGTGCTGGTGTTCATCCAGGCCACGCTCTAGGGGCCGCGGTCGGGCGACTGCGCCTAGCGGCCGAATCGGCCGGCTTGGCCTAGCGGCCAAGTCGGTTGCGCATCGCGACGCCGAGGCTGACGTCCACGACCGCGACGAGCATGACCAACCCGGCCATGAGGGCGTTGCCCAGGACGAGGAGGATGAGTAGGGAGGCGACGCCCAGGAACGCGCCCGTGACGATGATCAGGCTCGAGGTTCGGGGCATGGGGACCAACCTAGCACCGTGCCGTCGTTGGCGCTAGCGCGCCGTCGGGGGCGCCGCCGGGAAGGCCACGGGCGTCGCCGCGTCGTGGGCTTCTTCACCGGGGCCAGGCGAGGCCGCCGTCGCGCAGCGCTTCAGGTGGCTGCGTGCCCAGTCCGCGATGGCGTCGATGACGCCCTGCAGCGCCACCCCGCCCTCGGTCAGCTCGTAGCGCGTCCGGGGTGGCATCGTCGATTCCACGGTCTTGCTGACGACGCCCTCGCGCTCGAGCCGCTCGAGGCGCGCCGCGAGCGTGGTGGTGTTGACCCCACCGACGGCGCGCGAGAGCTCGTTGAACCCGCGCGGTCCGTCCAGCAGCGCCCGGACGATGTGCAGCACCCACTTCTCCTGGAGGAGATCGATGCTGTCGTGCACGGGGCAGAAGGCGTGGTCGTCGACCGTCATGCGGCAGTGTACCACGCGTGGCGCTTCGTATCATAGACTACACTACAATCTCAAGCACACCAGGATATGGCGTTCAAGCGACGCATGACCGCGTCCATCCCGAGGAGACCACCATGACCACCTGGACCATCGACCCCATCCACACGCAGATCGAGTTCTCCGTCCGCCACATGGGCCTGTCGACCGTGCGCGGCCGCTTCAAGGCCTTCGGCGGCACCGTCGCGACCGACGAGAACGGGGCGCCCACCGCGGTCGCCGTCGACATCGAGACCGCCTCGATCGACACGAGCGCCGCCGACCGTGACGCCCACCTGCGCAGCGCGGACTTCTTCGACGCGGCCGCCCACCCCACCGTCGCCTTCCGCAGCACGAGCGTGCGGTCCACGGGCGGTGACCGCTTCGAGATCGTCGGCGACCTCACGATGCATGGCGTCACGCGCCCCGTCACGCTCGAGGCCGAGATCGGCGAGCCGATCCGCGATCCCTGGGGTCAGATGCGGCGGGCCGCGGTCGTGGGGGGGAAGCTCAACCGCAAGGACTTCGGCCTGACCTGGAACCAGATCCTCGAGGCCGGCGCCCTGCTCGTGGGCGAGGACGTGCGACTCAGCCTCGACGTGCAGGTGACCGCCAGCGAAGCGGTGGCAGAGGCGGTCGGCGCCTGAGGCCCCGCCTCCCGTCATGGCGCGCCGCGGACCCTCGCTGGGTCCGCGGCGTACCATGGACGCGACCACCTCGACCCGGCGGGCCCGGGCGCAACGGCTCCCGCTCGCGACCGCCCCCGAAGATCGACGGGAGGAATCCGTGGCTGGAACCGAACGACTCCGCTGGGGGGTGCTGAGCACCGCCCGTATCGGCCGCAAGGCCGTGGCCCCCGCCATCGTGCGGTCGTCGAACGGCACGCTGCTGGCGATCGCCTCGCGCGACGCCGAGCGGGCCCGCGAGATGGCCGCCGATCTGCGGCAGGATCTCGAGCCGAGCGTCGGGACGGATCTCGGGTCGCTGAGGACCTGCGGCTCGTACCAGGCACTGATCGACGACCCGGAGATCGACGCGGTCTACGTACCGTTGCCCAACGCCCAGCACGCCGAGTGGGGGATCCGCGCCGCTGAGGCGGGCAAACACGTGCTGTGCGAGAAGCCGCTCGCCGTGACGGCGACCGAATGCCGCGCCATGCACGATGCGGCCTCTGCGAACGGCATCGTGCTGATGGAGGCGTTCATGTACCGCTTCCACCCCCGCATCGAGCGGCTGATCGCCGCGGTCCGCGCGGGCGAGCTGGGCCAGCTCCGCTTCGTGCAGGCCAGCTTCACCTTCACGGTCACCGATCCGGCGAACATCCGGCTCAACCTCGAGCTGGGGGGCGGCGCGCTCATGGACGTGGGCTGCTACGCCGTGAACGCGGCCCGCACGCTGATGGGCGTGGAGCCGGGCGAGGTGCAGGCCAGGGCGCGCTGGAGCAAGAGCGGGGTCGACGAGCAGCTGGTGGGGACGATGCGCTTCGAGGGCGGCGGGATGGCGCAGGTCGCCTGCTCGCTCGCGGCGGCGCGCAGTGAGGACCTCCTGGTGGTCGGTGAGAAGGGGGTCGCCAGGCTGCGGCACGCGTTCGTCCCGACCGGTCAGACCGTCGCGCTCGAGTACCAGCGGCCCCCCGAACCGCCAGAGGTCATCGCGTTCGAGCCGGTCGACTCCTACCAACGGATGGTCGAGCACTTCGCGGCCTGCGCCCTGCAGGGCGAAGCGCCCCGGTACGACGCGCTGGAGGCCGGTGCCAACATGGCCGCCATCGAGGCGCTCTACGCCTCGGCGCGCGCGGGCGGCGTGGCCGTCGACGTGGCGCCGGCCTGAGTCCGCCGTCCCGTGGACCCGGCCCGCGCGCGCCGGGGGGCCACGGGCCCGAGCCAACGGCCTGCGGTCGCGCCCGGTCCGTTCACGTCGCGGCCAGGAGGTGGTCGCGCAGGTCATGGCGGAGCACCTTGCCCATCGCGTTGCGCGGCAACTCGTCCACGAACGCGATGGTTCGTGGTGCCTTGAAGCCGGCGAGGCGTCGCTGGCAGTGGGCGGTCACGCCCGCCTCATCCACCTCCGGCCCCTCGGGGGCGACGACGATCGCCGCCGCGACGCGTTCGCCGAGGTCCGGGTCGGGCAGCCCCACCACAGCCACCTCACGCACGCCGGGTAGGGCCGCGATCGCCTCCTCGACCTCGCGCGGGTACACGTTGAAGCCGCCGCTGATGATCAGCTCCCTGGCCCGGCCGCTCAGCGTGAGGTAGCCGTCCGCGTCCAGGACGCCGAGGTCGCCGGTCCGGAACCACCCGTCGGAGGTGAACGCAGCCGCCGTCGCGTCGGGGTCGTTCCAGTAGCCGCTCGTCACCGAAGGGCCGCGCACCTGGACCTCGCCGGCGCCGCCGCTGGATCCTGCCCCCGTCGCGGCGCCGGCCAGGCGCAGCTCGACGCCCTCGAAGGGGACGCCCACGGTGCCGGCCTTGCGCCGGCCCGCATACGGGTTGCCCGTCAGCATCACCGTCTCCGTCATGCCGTAGCGTTCCAGGATGCGCTGGCCGAACAGGCGCTCGACCCGCTCGAGCGTGTCGACGGCGAGCGGGGCCGACCCGGAGACCAGCAGGCGGAGCCTGCGGAACTCCCTGGGGCGGTCGTCGGCCTCCCGCAGCAGCCTGCCGTACATCGTGGGGACGCCGAAGAAGAGCGTCGCGGGCCCGTCCGCGAGGGCCGCGAGCACGGCGGCCGCTTCGAAGCGGCGGTGAAGCGTGAGGGCCGCGCCGTGCACGAGCGCGCCGTGGAAGCCGACCCCCAGGCCGTGGATGTGGAACAGGGGCAGGGTCAGGAGCAGGTGGTCGTCCGCCGCCCAGCGCCACGCGCGACCGACGGCGCGGGCGCTGGCGAGCAGGTTGCCATGCGTCAGCATCGCGCCCTTGCTGCGGCCCGTCGTGCCCGAGGTGTAGGCGATCAGCGCCAGGGCGTCGTGCCGGGCCGCGATGGCCGGTGGTCGCGTGGCGCCACCGTTCGGGCTGAGCTCCGCCCAAGCGTGCCGGTCCTCGTCCAGGGAGCCCGTCAGGGTCACGACGGCGCCGACCGTCGGCGTCGTCGCCGCCGCCACCACCGCGCCACCGTCGGGGTCCGTCACCACCAGCCGCACCCCGGCGTCGCGCAGCATGTGCCCCAGTTCGGACTCCCGGTAACGGGTGTTGGCAGGCACGACGACGGCGCCGCACCACAGCGCCGCGAGGTAGGCGACGAGGTAGCTCGGGGTGTTGCCGAGGTAGAGCGCGACGCGGTCCCCCGGCCGCAGTCCCCAGCCGTGGAGGGCGGCGGCAGCCGCGCCGACGCGCGTCGCGAACGAGGCGTAGCTGAAGGCGCTCCCCTCGAACGACAGGAGGTGGCGCCCGGGGTGCCGCTCGGCGACGTCGGCCAGGGCGCGCGGGAGCGAATCGGGGGTCACGACGATGGCGGCGATGCTCAGCGGGGTTCGAGCAGGGCGTCCAGGACGGCCTGCGTGCGCAGCGCGCTGACGCCCGTGCTGGGCGAACCGCCGTCGCGGCCGAGCAGCTCGTCGACGATCGTGCGGATCAGCGGTTCCTGCACATGCGCGGGGTGCGCGATGGTGTGCTCGACGCAGGCGCCGTGTTCGTCGCAGACGCGGACGGGCGCATCAGCGAAGAGCGGGACGGACACCGAGCCACCGGATCCGACGACGGTGATGCGGTCGGCCCGCGCCGGCCCGGCGAAGCCCCAGGCCGCGCTGCCGAGGACGCCGCTCTCGAACCGCAGCGTCGCGACGATCTCGTCGGTGACGTCCGTCCAAGGGAGGCGCCGGGCGGTGAACGAGCGCGCCTCGACGATCGGGCCGAGCCAGTGGTCGAGGAGGTCGAGGCCGTGGCTGCCAAGGTCCATCAGCAGGCCGTCGCCCCCGATGTCGGCGTTCCAGCGCCAGCCCGGCGCGGCCGCTTCGACGGGTGGCGGCTGATGCAGCTCACACTGCACCATCGTCGGCTCGCCGATGCTGCCGTCGTGCAGTCGTGCCCGCACGAACTCGAAG
Source organism: Trueperaceae bacterium (assembly GCA_011390455.1). Next base: position 6,717 of record JAABSI010000073.1, on the reverse strand, counting down.
CGGGGGAGCGCGCGCCGGTAGTAGGCGACGAAGAGCGGGACGTCGGCCGCCGAGGACGCCGCGACCATCGCCTCGCCCTCTGTGCGGTCGAGCGCGAGCGGCTTCTCGACGTAGACGGGTTTGCCGGCCGCCACGGCCTGCAGCGCGTAGGCCGCGTGGCTGGAGGGCGGGGTCGCCACGTACACGGCATCGACGTCGTCGGACTCGATGACCTCGCTCGCGTCGGTCGTCCAGCGCGGCACCTGGTGCCGGGCGGCGTAGTCGCGGGCCTTCTCCGCGTCGCGGCGCATGACGACGCTGACCGAACTGCCCGGGATGCGGGAGAACGCAGGGCCGGACTTCACCTCGGTGACGTCGCCGCAGCCCACGAAACCCCACCGGACGTGACCGCGCTCGCGGATGCGCTCCAGGCTCGTCATGCGTCGAGCGTAGCACCGGCGCTGCGTGTCGTTCGCCTGCCGAGCGGTACCATCGCGCTCGAGCATGCCCCGCGACGAGATCCCCACGCTCAACCACGCCCAACGCGAAGCCAGCGAACGTCTCGATGGCCCGCTGCTGGTGGTGGCCGGCGCGGGCACGGGCAAGACCCGGGTCATCGAGGAGCGCACGGCCCGTCTCCTGGAACGCGGCGTGGCGCCCGAGCGGGTGCTGCTCATGACCTTCACCCGCAAGGCCGCCGCGGAGATGCTCGAGCGCGCGGCGCTCCGTCACCCCCTGGCGCGGCGGGTCGACGGCGGCACCTTCCACCACGTCGCGTACCGCATCGTGGCGCGCAACTTCCGGGCCCTCGGGCTCAGCGGGCCACCGACGGTCATCGACACGGACGACGCCGCCAACGCCGTGGCCGCCGTGATCCAGCGGCTCGGCTTGCAGCGCGATCGCCGCCGGCGGCTGCCGCGCAAGGGCGCGCTGCAGGCGGCGTTCAGCCGGGCGACCAACCTGCGCGCGCCGCTGGCGGAGGTCGTCGCGCGCGACCTGCCCGACTTCGCGGACGAGGTCGAGGCGCTGCAGCGCGTGCGCCGGGCGTGGGCCGCCTACAAGCTCCAGCGCGGCTACGTCGACTACGACGACGTCCTGGTCATGGCCGCCAAGTTGCTGGCGCTGCACGAGGTCCGCGACCGCGTCGCCGCCGCCTGGAGCTACGTCCTGGTGGACGAGTACCAGGACGTCAACGCCTGGCAGGCCGACCTCGCGAACGCGCTCGCCGCTCCGCACGGGAACCTCATGGTCGTGGGCGACCCGAAGCAGAGCATCTACGGCTTCCGCGGCGCGCGGCACGAGAAGATCGCTGGCTTCGCCGACGAGGTGCCCGGCGCCGCGGTGGTGCACCTGACCGACAACTACCGCAGCACCCAGGCGATCCTCGACGTCGCCAACGCCGTCATGGCGCAGATGGCGAGCCGCATCGATCGGCCCCTGCGGGCCGCCGCCCGGCCCGGCGGCGAGCGCCCGCGCCTGACGGTGGTCGAGGACGAACGTGCGGTCGCCGACCTGGTGGCCGACGCCCTCCAGGAGCGTCTCGGCGACCCGGGCGCCCTCGGTGGTCACGCCGTGCTGGTGCGCAACGCCTACCTCAGCGTGCCGCTGCAGGGCGAGCTGCTGCGGCGCAAGATCCCCTTCGCCGTCTTCGGGGGGCTGCGCTTCACCGAGGCCGCCCACGTCAAGGACGTTCTGGCTGGACTGAGGATCCTCCACAACGGCTTCGACGAGCTCGCCTGGCTGCGGCTGCTGCAGCTCCTCGACGGCGTGGGGGAGACGACGGCCGCCCGGCTGTTCGCCGACTTCTCCGACCCCGACGCGCTGGCGGCGACCGGCGACGCCGGCCCGCTCGCCCGCGCGCGCCGGCGTGGCGAGCAGACCGCCAGCGGCAAGGCCCGGGCAGCGCTGCAGGAACTCCTCGCCGCGCTCGACCGCGCCGAACGCGCGGTGTCGGTCGCCGAGAGCTACGATCACCTCCTCGCCTGGTACCTCCCGGTGCTGTCCCGCCGTCACCCCCACGAACCCTACCGGCAGCAGGACCTCGCCTTCTTCCGCGTCGTGGTCGAGCGCTACGCCGACCTGGGCTCGCTGCTCGCCGATCTGGCGCTCGACCCGGAGACCACCCGCCAGGCGGTCAATGCGGGTGCCCCCAACCCCGCGGAGGGCCTGCGACCGGTCACGATCTCGACGATCCACTCCGCCAAGGGTCTCGAGTGGGACCACGTCGTGCTCGTCGGGGTCGACGACCGCACGCTGCCCAGCCCGTGGGCGGTGCGCCGGGCCGCCCGCGATGGCGACGAGGGCGAGCTCGAGGAGGAGAAGCGGCTGCTGTACGTCGCCGTGACGCGCGCGCGCGAGCGCCTCGACGTCGTCCACGCCCTCTTCGGGCGGCAGGGTCTGCAGCGGTTGTCGCGCTTCCTCGAGGACCCCGGCGTGCAGGCGACGCTGGACGTCAGCGTGACGCCGCGGGCCACCTTCGCGGACGAGGGAGGGCCCACGCTCGATCGCGGCGGCTTGCTCGCGGCGCTCGCGGGAGACGAGGACGCCTGAGCGACCCACAGGTGGGTGCGGGACCGACGTCCCGGGCGCCTTACACCCGCTTGATGCCGGCTTCATCGGCGACCCACCACCGTCACCTACCCTGGCGCATGGCCACGCTTCCGATCGCCGCCCGCATGTCCCGCCTCATCGCCCTCGCCCTCGCCTTCGGGGCCCTGGCCCATGCGCAGGTGCCCGCCCCGACGCCGTCCGCGCTCGACGGCGTCGACGCCTACGCAGCCATGGACCTCGCCAACGCCTGGAAGGGACAGGCCGTCACCAGCTACGTGACGCCGCAGGCGGTCCACTTCGCCTTCCCGGACGGTCGCCAGGTCGAGGTTGCCCTGCCCGACGACGTGATGCTGGTTTCGGTGGCGCCCTTCCTGGTGAATACCCACCCCTGCCTCACCCACTACATGTCGGGCTGCCAGGGCGAGCTCGTCGACGCGCCGTTCCACGTCCGAGCCGTGCTCGGCGATGGGACCGTCGTCATCGACGAGGTGCGGGCGACGATGGCCAACGGCTTCGTCGATCTGTGGCTGCCGCGCGGCCAGGCGATCGAGCTGACCTTCGAGCTCGACGGATACCGGACCGTCGGTCTCGTGACGACCCACGGCGACAGCCCGACCTGCATCACGACCCTGCAGCTGTCTCGCGCGGGTGGCTGAGGGCCGGCCTGGACGTCGGCGGTCGTGCGGTACGCCAGCGGCAGCCGCGGCCTAGGCCCGAAAGCCCTCCAGCAGCCGAACCAGGGCGAAGGCATCGGCGAAGGTGCTCGCGTGCCCGAAGGACACCCGCACGGCGCCACTGCCCTTGTCGCTGAGGCAACTGCGGAAGGTGTCGATCGTCATGCGCTCGTGGGCGCCGAAGCAGCTGGCGAGCTCGTTGCCCGAGATGCCCAACGCCGCCTCGCCGGCGCCGGGGTTGCAGAAACAACCCGTGCGCAGCGAGATCCTCGCGCCGTTCGCCCGCTGCTCCACCTCGCGGTGGTCGATCAGCGCACCGTCGGCCTCCTGTAGGTTGAAGGCGATCGTGCCGCCACGCGCGACCGTGTCGAGTGGCCCGTACACCTGCACCAGCGGCCTACCGTTGCCGTGCCGGAGCGCCACGAGCCGTCCGAGCGTCCACCCCGTCAGCGCCATGGTGCGGGCGTCGATGGTCGCCTGCCTGCCTTGCGCCAGGCGCCGCAGCCCCGCCTCGACGGCCGGCAGCGCCAGGTAGTTGAGGGTGCCGTCCTCGAAGGCCTCCGCGCCCTCGTGCAGGTCGTGGCGCGGCTCGCTCACCGAGGCGTAGGCGATGGTGCCGCCGGCGAACCACGGGCGTCGCAGCCGGCCGAGGGCCTCGCGGCGCGCCAGCAGGGCGCCGACGCCGGTGGGGTAGCCGAACATCTTGTAGAAGGACAGCGAAACGAAGTCGGGGCGCACCGTGCCGAGGTCGAGCGCGTGCGTCGGCGCGAACGCCGCGGCGTCGAGCAGCACGTCCCAGCCCCGCTCCTTGGCGCGGTCGACCCAAGCCAGCGGGTGCAGGACGCCCGAGAAGTTCGACTGCGCAGGGAAGGCGAACAGTCGTCGGGCGCCGCCGTGAGGGGCGTCGAGCGCGCGCCACAGCGCGACGTCGTCGATGCGCATGTCGGGCGGGCGCACCGGCGCGTACGCCACCTCGGCCCCGCGCGCGTGGGCGAACTCGCGGATGCCGTTCACCGAGTTGTGGTTGTCGTACGTGAGCAGGAAGGCGCCGCCGGGCGCGAAGGGGTAGGACTCGGCCACCAGCTTGAGCGCGCCGCTGGCGTTCGGGGTGAAGATCGCGACGTACTCGCCGGGATCGGCCCCGAAGTGCGCGAGGACCGCGCGGCGCGCCGACTCGGTGCGCTCGGTCATCGCGAGCGAGGTGGGGTTGGTCGAATGCGGGTTGCCGAACACCCCGCCCGTGAGCAGCTCGGCGTGCTCGCGCACGTGCGACTCGGCATAGATGCCGCCGCCCGTGTAGTCGAGGTAGACGTCGCCGCTGCGGTCGAGGCGGGAGAAGTCGGCCGCGCGCTCGGCGTCGAGCTCCGCGGACGCGTAGCCCGGGTGGTCGCGCTCGAAGGCGGCGTACGCCTCGGCGTAGGTGGGATCCTCCCTCACGGGGATGGCGCTCGGCATCGGGTCCTCCCGCACGTCGCGGCATCCTACCGTCCCGTCGTGGCCGACTGCACCTCCGGCGGCGGTGGGCGTGACGGGCCGTCGCGAGCGACCGTCAGCTCGCGGGCTCCACGCCGCGGGGCAGCCGGGACGATGCCGCGGCCGCCACGCCCGCGGCGATCACCAGTAGGGCGAACAGCAGTCGGAAGGCCCGCTCGTCGTCGGCCGCGCCGAGGATCGCGGCCATGCCCGCCGCCCCGAGGATGCTGCCCAGGTAGCGCATGGTCGAGAACATGCCCGCCGCCTGGCCCGCCTCGCCCGCCCGCGCGGCCTGCATCGCGGCGGCCTGAACGGGTGCACCCGCCAGGCCGATGCCGCTGCCGACGACCACCAGCGGGACGAGGTAGGCCGGCCACGTCCAACCGGTCGACACGGCCACGAGCGGCGCCGTGCCGGCCATCGCGATCAGCGTCCCCGCGAGGGCGGGCGCGCGGCGGCCCACCCGGTCGGAGAGCCAGCCGCCGACCGGGCCGAAGACCAACATGAGCAGCGACATGCCCGCCAGCAGCAGCCCGACGTCGCGAGCGCCCCAGCCGACGAGTTGGGCGAGGAACACCGGCAGGGCGAGCAGGATCGTGTACATCGTCAGGTTCGAGGCGAGGATGGACACCCCTGCCGCCAGAAAGCCCGGCCGCGCCAGCAGGCGCAGGTCCACGACGGGCGACGGATGGCGCGCGACGTGGCGACGCAGCAGCCCGGCCGCAACGAGCGCGGTCAGCGCGAGCGCCGCGACCGCCGGCCACGGCACCCCGGGCACGCGCCAGACGGTGGCGGTGAGAGCCAGGCTCACGAGCGCGATCAGCAGGAGGCCCGCCCCCGCTAGGTCGAAGCGGCCGTCCGCCGAGCGCCGCCCCGGATCCGCGATACGCGAGGCCAGTGCGACCGCCGGGCCGAGCGCGAGCAGGTTGAGCGCGAAGATCCAGCGCCACCCGAACGCTTCGGTCACCAGCCCCCCGAGGGGCGGCCCGATCGCCGCCGCCACGCCGATGCCGGCGCCAATCAGGCCGAACGCGCGGCCCTGCGCGCGGATGGGGATGAGCGTCCGCACCAGCGCGGTTGCGTTGGGGATGGCGCTGGCGCCGGTGATCGCCTGGGCCGTACGGGCGGCGATCAGGATCTCCACGGTCGGCGCGAACGCTGCCGCGGCGCTGGCGATGGCAAAGCCGCCGAGCCCAAGCAGCATGAGCCGGCGGCGACCGAAGCGGTCGCCGAGCGAGCCACCGAGCGGCTGCACGGCGGCCATCGCCACGAGGTACGAGACGACGATCCAACTCCCCCAGGTCAGCGAGGCGCCCAGGTCGGCGAGCACCTCGGGGAGCGCGACGACGATCATCGTCGAGTTGAGGGGCGCCAACACGCCGGCGAACAGTGCCGCGGCGATCACATCCCCAGCCTCCGGACGCCCCGCCACGGGTATCAGGCCTCGGACACGATGCGCACCGTGCCGCGGTCGCCGTCGACCTCGAGCAGCATGCCGTCGCGGATGCGGCGGGTGCCGACGCGGGTGTCGACGACGGCGGGAAGCCCGTACTCGCGTGCGATGACGGCGGTGTGGCTCAGGACGCCTCCGGTGTCGGTCACCAGGCCCGCGGCGATCCCGAAGAGTGGCGTCCACGGCTGCGAGGTGGTGGTCGCGATGAGGATCTCGCCCGGGCGCAGTTGCCCCGCATCGCGCAGGTCGCGCAGGACCCTGGCGCGCCCGCGCGCGAGGCCGCGTGCGCCGGGTGTGCCGGTGACGACGTCGGGCTCGCGGGTCTCGGGCGGCGGGCGGCCGGCGTAGGTGTCGCCCGCGGTGGCCGCCGAGCTGGGCGGCGTGCCCAGCGACTCGGGCGGGTCGACGTCTGCGAACTCGCGCAACTCGCGCTGCCGTTGGGCGATCAGCGCGCGCCTATCGAGCGTGGGGGAGGCCGCCCACGTCGCGCGCAACTCATCGAAGGTGAGGTGGGCCACGTCCTCGGGTGCGGCGATGGAGGCAGCGTCCGCGAGACGCCGGCCGACCTCGAGAAAGACGCGCCGGACG
>JAABSI010000072.1 GCA_011390455.1 Trueperaceae bacterium | reverse complement strand
CGGGCGCGAAGACGTTCAGCTCGCCGTAGAGCAGCATCGCGAGGTCGTGGTCGCGGCCGAAGTCCGCCTGCCGCAGGTCGCCCTCGACGTACGCGCACGCCGACCCGTCCGCGGCGGCGCGCTCGCGCGCGTACCGGATCGAGGCCGGCGAGAAATCGACGCCGAGGCAGCGGTGGCCGAGGGCGGCGAGGCGGGCCGCGTACAGCCCCGGCCCGCAGCCGAGGTCGAGGACGCGCGACGGAGTCTCGTGCAGCAGCGCTGCGTGGATCCAGGCCACCTGACGGTCGATCGTGGCGCTGCGCCGGCTGGCGTGGTCGTGCGCCTGCGACAGGTGCTCGCGCAGCATCCGGGCGCTGAAGCCCGGCTCGTTCCAGGGGATGTTGTCGCCCTCCGCCCAGGGCTCGGGGCGGGGCGCACGGTGGACGAGGTCGAGCAGGCGCATGGTCAAGACGCACCCACCGTCACAACAGCGGCGCGATCGCCAAGGCCACGATCGCCATCAGCTTGATCAGGATGTTGAGCGACGGCCCCGCGGTGTCCTTGAAGGGGTCGCCGACGGTGTCGCCGACGATCGAGGCGTGGTGCGCCGGCGAGCCCTTGCCGCCGAAGTGGCCCGCCTCGATGTACTTCTTGGCGTTGTCCCACGCGCCGCCGGCGTTCGCCATCATCAGCGCGAGCAGCACGGCCGTCACCAGCGCGCCGCCGAGCATCCCGCCCAGGACCTCGGGCCCGAAGGCGAAGCCCACGACCACCGGCGTCGCCACGGCGAGCGCGCCGGGCAGCACCATCTTGCGCAGCGCCGCCTGCGTCGCTAGGTCGACGCAGCGGGCAGCGTCGGGCTTGCCGGTGCCCTCGAGGAGCCCGGGGATCTCGCGGAACTGGCGCCGGATCTCGGCGATGATCGCCAGCGCCGCGTCGCCCACGGCGCGGATCGTGAGCGCCCCGACCACGAAGGGCACGGCGCCACCCGCCAGCATCCCGAGCAGCACCCGCGGGTCGTCGAAGGCGAGCGCGAAGCCCGGGCGCAGGGCGGCGACCGTCTGGACGTAGGCCGCCAGGATCGTCAGCGCCGCGAGCGCCGCCGCGCCGATCGCGAACCCCTTGCCGACGGCGGCGGTGGTGTTGCCCAGGGCATCGAGCTCGTCGGTGACGTCGCGCGTCGCGGTCCCCAGGCTCGCCATCTCGGCGATGCCGCCGGCGTTGTCGGAGATGGGGCCGAAGCCGTCGATCGCCATGGTCATCGCCACCGTGCCGAGCATGCCGACCGCCGCGATGCCCACCCCGTAGAGCCCCGCCGCCGCGCTGGCGACGCCGATCACGGTCGCCAGGAGAACGACCGGGACGAGCGTCGACCCGAACCCGAGCGCTAGTCCGGCGATGATGACCGAGGCCGCGCCGGTCTCGGCCGCCTCCGCCAGGCGCCGCACCGCGCCGCCGCTGGTGGAGAACTCGGTGGCGTAGCCGATGGCGATGCCGCCCAGGGTGCCGGCGGCGACCGCGATGGCGACCTTGGGCGCGACCCCGAGGCCGGCGATCACGGCGAGCGCGGACAGCAGGAACAGGAGCGCGGCGCCCGTCGAACCGGCGCGCAGCGCGGTCGCGGGCGCGCGGTCCGCGAAGGCGCGCACGATCACGACCCCGATCGCCGAGCACCCGAGCCCCACCGAGGCGAGGACGAGCGGCAGCGCCATGAGCGCGGCGGACGAGCCCAGCGCCACGCGGGCCGCTTCGCCCAGCGTCGCGGCGAGGACGATCGTCGCGATGATCGAGCCGGCGTACGACTCGAACAGGTCGGAGCCCATGCCGGCCGTGTCGCCCACGATGTCGCCGACGTTGTCGGCGATCACTCCGGGGTTGCGCGGGTCGTCCTCGGGGATGTTCTCCTCGAGCTTGCCCACCTGGTCGGCGCCCACGTCCGCGCCCTTGGTGTAGATCCCGCCCCCCACGCGGAAGAACAGCGCGACCAGCGAGGCCCCCACCCCGAAGCTCTGGAGCACGGTGGCGGTGCCGGCGTCGAGCCCGAACGCCCACGCGAGCGTCCCCAGCCCGACGAGCCCCAGCGAGGCGAGCGTGAGCCCCATCACCGCGCCGCCGCCGAACGCGGCGACCAGCGCCTTCGCGGCGCCATCGGCATGGGCGGCCTGGGTGGTGCGCACGTTCGCGCGGGACGCGACCGCCATCCCCACCACCGCGGTGATCGAGGAGGCGAGCGCACCGACCGCGAAGGCGACCGCCGAGCGCCCGCCGAGCGCGAACCACGCGGCCGCCGCGATGACGACCGCGAAGGGCGCCAGGACGACGAACTCGCGCTTCAAGAAGCGCAGCGCGCCGTCGCGGATCTGGTCCGCCACGTCCGTGAGCGCGGCGCCCCCCGTCGGGAGCGCGCGCAGCTGCCGGTAGGCATAGACCGCGAGCAGCAGGCCGAGGACACCGGCGAGGAGGGGTACGGGGCCGTCGAAGAGCATGAGCCACCTCCGTCGAGACGGCGTGGGCGGAGGCGGAGGGTCGGTCCGGCTCGTCGGCGCGCGCGCCGCTCGTGCAAACCTTCACTAGCATAGGCCTGGACGTCCGGGACGAACGCCCGCGGTGGCCCGCCCGGCGGCTCGCGCATGGCCGAACGCAAGAAACCGCCGCGGCGCGAGGGCGCCGCGGCGGTCGGGTGCTTCGATCGGTCGAGCGCGGGTCGGTCAGCGGTAGAAGGGGAACCCGGGGTAGGCGTAACCCGGGGCCCAGAAGGGCGTGTACCCGTAGTGCCCGTAGAGCCCCTCGTAGTAGCCGCCGTCGCGGAAGGCCTCGTCGCGCCAGACGTCCTCGCTGGCGATGGCGGGATCGTACGTGGGGCCGGCACCGACGTGCTCGGCCGTCTGATCGACGTAGACGGTGTCGCCCTCGATCCGTGCGACCGCGTCGACGGGGATCAGGAAGCGGCGGCCACCGATCCCGAGGAACCCGCCCTCCTTGATCTGGAGGAAGCGCACCTTGCGGCCACCGTCGTCGATCAGCAGGTCGTCGACGGTACCGATCTCTTCACCATCGCGATCGACGACGGTGTGGTTGCGGACGTCCTCGGCGGGGTCGCCGACGGTCAGGGCCTCGTCGTTGAGGCTCAGAAGCGTGCGTTCTTGGGTGTTGTTCGTCGTGGTGGTGGTCATGTCGTCCTCCTCACGAACGGCGGAGGCGGGGGTGGCTCGCGGTCCTCGCCTCCCACCCGGACCCTAGACGGGCCGAGGGGCGCGTTGGGTCGCGGCGGTCACATCGGCAGCGCACGAAGGGCGCGCGATCACGCGCCCGCCGCGTCCAGGGCGTGCTTTCCGCCGCTTCGTCAGCCCAGCCCGATGTAGGGCCGCATCCGCGCCGGCCCGATCCGCGACCGGATGACGGCCGCGCGCATCGCGAGGCGGAAGGGCGCGTGCCTCGACACGTACCGCAGCGCCGACCGCTCGAACCGCGTCATCATCTTCGCCTTGGTCGGGTTGAGCACGGGACCGAAGTCGATCCGCGCGAAGCCCCGCTCGGCCGCGTAGGCGAGGACCTCCAGGATGACGTTCTCGTAGGCGTGGTAGTTCGACGGCCGGTCGGGATCGAAGATCCCCGAGAGGCAAACCAGGCGCTCGCCCGAGGGCAGGAACGAGTGGTAGCCGACGAACGCGTCGTCCAGGTACGCCAGCACGTGGACCGTCTCGGGCAACCGGTTCGAGGCCGCGACCATCGCCGGGTAGAGGTCCTGGAAGGTGACGCGGACCTCCGGGTCGATCGACCGCAGCCACCCCGCGACGATCGCGGCCTCCGCGTCGGGCATGGGCCCGGCGACCACGTCGATGCGTCCGCCCTTGTTGGCGAACTTGCGGACCTTCTTGCGCAGCTGCTTGCTCGCCGCCAAGGACGCGTCGCGCTCGCCGGCGACGGGCTCGACGCGACCGAAATCGGGGAACGCGACGTCGGCCGTAGGGACGCCGAGCGGCGTCGAGGGATCGTCGAAGACGCAGCCGTACCGGTAGCGCCGCATCATGGCGCCGACCGCACCCCGGACGAACGTCGCCCGATCGAGACCGTCCGCCACGAACCCCGGGTTCGCGTACTGATCGATCCCCGCACCCACGCGCAACCACATGAACGAGGGAGGGTTCAGGGCGTCGATCGTGCGCTCGAGGGCCGCGTTCCGGGTGACGCACCGCGCCAGGCGCCGGCACTCGACGACCAGGGCCGCGCCGACCAGGTCGTCGCCCCGACGAGCCCGCAGCCAGAACGGCCGCGAGGCGGCCGATCCGGTCGCCACGGTGGCGTTCAGCACGCCCCAGAGGGCGGCGTCCAAGCCCAACCGATCGAGGTCGGCGGCGAGCCGAGCCTGCTCCTCGAGCGCGAGCGGCGTGCGGTCGATGTCGAAGCGGAGCGCTTCCACGGTGCGCCCACTCTAGAGGCAACCGTCCCGCCGTTGTCGAGGTCAGGAGCGCAGCCGGAGGCCGACCACGATCGTCAGCCCCCCCGCGCCCGCCCCACCGCCTTCACGACCTCGACGACCGCCACCGGCAGCAGCGCCAAGCCGGCCACCAGCGCCCAATCGCGCCCGGTCAGACCCACCGTGCCCAAGACCTGCTGCAGACCCGGCTGGTAGACGGCCAGCAGCTGCAGGGCGATGCAGAGCAGCACGGCCCCCCACACCCAGAGGTTGGCGAAGGTGCGCCGCATGAACACGCTCTCGCGCACGGAGCGCGCGTTGAAGGTGTGCGCCACCTGCGTGAGGGCGAGCGTGCTGAAGGCGATCGTCACCGCGTGCGGCAGCCCCTCGCCGCGCCCGTACCAGCCGAGCGCCACCGCGAAGGCGGCGAGCGTGACGCCCGCGAGCAGCACGCCCTGCCAGGCGATGAGCACCACGTAGGCGCGGCTCATGAGCGGCTCGGCCGGGTCGCGCGGCGGCCGCTGCATCACATCGGGGTCGGAGGGCTCGAGCGCCAGCGCCAGCGCCGGGAAGACGTCGGTGATCATGTTCAGCCACAGGATCTGCAGCGCCGCGAGCGGCAGCGGCCAGCCGACCATGATCGCGACGAACACCGTGAGGATCTCGGAGAGATTGCAGCTGAAGAGGTAGTGGATGAAGCGGCGGATGTTGGCGTAGATCACGCGCCCCTGCTCCACCGCGCGCACGATGGTGCCGAAGTCGTCGTCGCGGAGCACCATCGCGGCGGCCTCCTTGGCGACCTCGGTGCCCTTGATGCCCATCGCGATGCCGATGTCGGCGGTGCGAAGCGCCGGCGCGTCGTTGACGCCGTCGCCGGTCATCGCGACGATCTCGCCGCGCGCTTGCAGCGCTTCGACGATCCGCAGCTTGTGCTCGGGCGACACCCGCGCGAAGACCGCCGCGTCGGCCACCGCCTCGCGCCACCCGGCTTCGTCGCGCCCGTCGAGGTCGGGGCCGTACCAGGTGCGCAGTTCAGCGTCGTCGAGGCCACGATCGATGCCGAGGCCGTGGGCGATGACGCTCGCCGTGCGCGGGTGGTCGCCCGTGATCATCACCGTGCGGATGCCGGCGGTGCGGCAGCGCTCCACCGCGCGCCTCGCCTCGTCGCGCAGCGGGTCGATCATGCCGACCAGGCCGACGAAGGTGAGGCCGTCGTCGCGCGCCTCCGGGGATGCGTCGTCGGGGACCTCGCGCACGGCCAGCGCCAACACCCGCAGCGCGTCGTCGGCCAGCTCCTCGGCGACCGCCGCCCACCGCGCGCGCTCCTCTTCGTCGAGCGGCTCGCTGCCCTCGTCGGTCGCAACGCGTGCGCACAGCTCGAGCATCACGGCCGGCGCCCCCTTGGCGTAGACGACCCCGCCGCCGTCGCGCCGGTGCGCCGTCACCATCCGGCGTTCGGCCGCGTCGAACGGCACCTCGTCGACCCGCGGCTGCTCCCCGCGCAGCGCCTCGAGGTCGATGCCGGCCTTGATGGCCGCCACGAGCAGCGCGCCCTCGGTGGGGTCGCCCAGCACCGCGTCGCCCTCGTCGTGGCCACCCTCTTCGTCGACGGCTCGATCGTCCTCGCCGGCCAGGCGCGCGTCGTTGCACAGGGCGCCCACCGTGAGCGCGGTGCGCAAGAGTTCGTCGTCGTCCGGGTCGAACGGCTCGCCGTCGCGCTCGAAGCGCCCGGTCGGGTCGTAGCCGACGCCGGTGACCTCGATGCGCCGATCGGCGACCACGAAGCGGCGCACGGTCATCTCGTTGCGCGTGAGCGTGCCCGTCTTGTCGGTGCAGATGACGGTGGTGGAGCCGAGGGTCTCGACCGCCGGCAGGCGCCGCACCAGCGCGTTGGCGCGCGCCATGCGCTGCACGCCGAGCGCGAGCGTCATGGTCGCGACCGCCGGCAGCCCCTCGGGCACGGCCGCGATCGCGAGCGCGATCCCCACCTCGAGCATGTCGAGCAGCTCGTTCCCGCGCAGGACGCCGGCGACCACGACCACCGCGGCCACCGCCAACACCACGCCGATCAGCGCACGCCCGAGCTGCTCGAGCCGCCGCTCGAGCGGGGTCGCGTGCATCTCGGTCTCCTCGAGCAGCACGCCGATGCGCCCGACCTCGGTGCCGCGACCGGTACCCGTGACGAGCAGCCGCGCGCGGCCGGCGCTGACGGTCGTGCCGAGGAACGCCATGGTCCGGCGCTCCGCGAGCGGCGCGTCCTCGTCGACGTCGGCATCCTCGCGCTTCTCCACCGCCTGCGACTCGCCGGTGAGGGCGGCCTCCTGCACCTGCAGGCGCGCGCTCTCGACCAGGCGTCCGTCCGCCGGGATCCGATCACCCTCGGCGAGCAGGACGACGTCGCCGGGCACCAGCTCCTCGACCGCGGTCGTGCGCTCATCGCCGCCGCGCAGGACGCGCGCGGTGGGCGCGGCCTGGCGCTGCAGGGAGGCGATCGCCTGCGCGGCGCGCAACTCGGTCGCAAAGCCGACGATCGCGTTCACGGCGATGACGACCGCGATGGCGATGGCCTCGATGGTCTCGCCGGCGACGAGCGCGATCGCCGCGGCGGCCACCAGGAACAGCACGATCAAGCTGGTGAACTGCTCGAGCGCGATCTTCCAGATGGGCTTGCGTCCGGGCGAGGGGAGCCGGTTGGGCCCTACGCGCGCGAGGCGCGCCGCCGCCGCGTCCTCGCTCAGGCCCGCGTCGAGGTCCGCCTCCAACTCGCGCGCCACGCGCTCGACCGACCATGCGTGCCACGGCGTGGCCGCTCCTTCTGCGTCGGTCGAGCGGCCCGCCTCCTGCTCGCTTTGGTCCGTCGGCATCGCGACCGGTCCCTACCCCGCCCGATCGGGCGGACTGACCCCATGCTAGCCCCTCCCCTGGAGCGGCACCCGACGGCGCGCACCTGCGGTCGCGGGCGTGCACCGGCCCCGACGGCGACCGCCGCCGGTCGCCCCGGACGGGCGGTACCCTTCGGCACCATGACCGCGCCCATCGACCCGATCGCCCACATGCGCGCCCACCGATCGATCCGCCGCTACCGCCCCGATCCGGTCGCCGACGATGTCCTCGACCGCATCCTGGAGAGCGCGCTGCGCGCCTCGTCCTCGGGCAACATGCAGTCCTACTCGATCGTCGTCACCCGCGACCCTGCGCTGCGCGAGCGACTCCACACCCCGCACATGGGGCAGGACATGGTGCTCGAGGCGCCGGTGCTGCTGACCTTCTGCAGCGACTTCCACCGCATGCGCCGGTGGCTGGCGCTCTCGGAGGCCGCCGACGGGTTCGACGACCCGTTCGCCTTCGCCGTCGGGGCGATCGACGCGGCGCTGGCGTCGCAGAACGCGGCGCTCGCCGCCGAGGCCGAGGGGCTGGGGATCTGCTACCTGGGCAGCACGCTCGCGAACGCCGACGCGATCGCCGAGATCTTGGAGCTGCCGCCCCACGTGGTGCCGGTGGTCGGCTTCGTGCTCGGCCATCCGGCCGAGGAACCGACCCTGCGCGACCGGCTCCCCCTCGAGGGGCTCGTCCATTTCGAGACCTACCGCGACCCGGACGACGACGAGGTCCGCTCGACCTACCGGGAGCGCGAGACCGCCGGCTGGGCCCGCTACATGGCGAACCCCGAGCTGCGCGCACGCATCGAGGCGAGCGGCGTACGCAACCTGGCGCAGGTCTACTCGGAGCTCAAGTACACCCGCGCCGACCACGAGGTCTTCACGGCGAACCTGACCCGGGTGCTGCGCAAGCAGGGGTTCCTGCCGACGTAGCGTTCGCACCCATCGCGCACCCGACCGCTCAGGCTCCCCGTGGCGCAGGCCGGTGCCAGGGCGTACCCTCGAGGCCCGACCGGATTCCGCACGGACCCTGCTCGCCGAAAGGCTTCCGATGACCTCGACCGGTTCCGAACTCGATCGATCCCGCACCGCCGCACGCGGCGAAGGGCGCGGCTGATGCGCGTCCAACGCGTCGCCGAGGTCGGCGCGACGCTCGCGCACGACGAGACGCACGCGGCCTTGCAGGAGGCGTTCGCCGGCCGCCACGCGGGCGAACGCGTGCTGGTGCTGATCCCCGACCACACCCGCAGCCTGCCGTTGCCGAGCCTGTTCCGCTCGATGGTCGAGGCGCTCGCCGAGGCCGCCTCGATTACCTTCATGGTGGCGTTGGGCACGCACCCGCCGCTCACGGAGGCGCGCCTGAACCGGCTCGTCGGCGTCACCGCGGAGGAGCGCGCCGGCCGCTTCGGGCACGTGCGCGTGGTCAACCACGGCTGGCAGGACCCCGACGCGCTCGTCTCGATCGGCGTGCTACCCCAAGCGCGCATCCAGGCGATCGCCGGTGCGCACTGGCACCCCACGCTCGGCGGCGACGTCGACGTGCGCGTCAACCGCGCGGTGCTCGAGCACGACCACGCGATCGTCCTCGGGCCGACCTTCCCCCACGAGGTGGTGGGCTACTCGGGCGGCGTCAAGTACTTCTTCCCCGGCGTCAGCGACGGCGACATGATCAACGTCACCCACTGGCTGGGGGCGCTGGCTGGGGTGCGACGGACGATCGGCGTCGCCGACACGCCGGTGCGCGCGCTGCTGAACGCCGCCTTCGAGCTGGTGCCGACCCCCACCACGGTGGCGGCCTTGGTGATCGACGGCGGCGAGACCGCCGGGCTCTTCGTGGGCGCCCCGCTCGAGGCGTGGGCCGCGGCCGCGGAGCTCTCGAGCCGCCTGCACGTGCGCTGGGTCGAGCGCCCCTTCCACCGGGTGCTGAGCGTCGCGCCGCCGATGTACGACGAGCTGTGGACCGCCGGCAAGGCGATGTACAAGCTCGAGCCCGCCCTGGCGGCGGGCGGGGAACTGATCATCCACGCGCCGCACCTCTCCGAGGTCAGCTTCGTCCACGGGCGCTGGATCCGGGAGATCGGGTACCACGTGCTCCCGTACTTCTTGGCCCAATGGGAGCGCTTCGCGCACGTGCCGCTGGGGGTGCTCGCGCACTCGACGCACGTGCGCGGCGACGGCGACTACGTCGACGGCGTGGAGCGGCCGCGGGCCACGGTGACGCTCGCGAGCCGCGTCCCCGAGGAGGTGTGCGCGGCGCTGTCGCTCGGCTACCTCGACCCCGACGCCATCGACCCGCGCGACTACGCGGACCGCGAGGACGAGGGGGTCCTCTACGTGCCCAAGGCCGGTGAGGTGCTGTACAAGGCGCGGGGCCCCAACCCGTGAGCGGTCGGGCCACGGACGAGCCGGTCCGCGCGGTCGTCGTGGCCGGCGTGTCGGGCAGCGGCAAGAGCACCGTCGGGCGGCTGCTCGCAGCGCGGCTCGGTTGGCCCTACGTCGAGGCCGACGACCACCACCCACCGGCGAACGTGGCGAAGATGGCGCGCGGCGAGCCGCTCGACGACGACGACCGCGCCCCCTGGCTCGCCTCGCTGCGCGCCGAGCTGGAACGACACGACCGCATCGGCTCGCCGGTGGTGATGTCGTGCAGCGCGCTCAAGCGTCGCTATCGGGCGGTCCTGACCGACGGGTTGCCGCACGTGGCGGTGGTGCTGCTGACCGGCGACGAGACCCTGCTCGCCGAGCGCATCGCGGAGCGCACCGGCCACTTCTTCGACCCGCGCCTGCTGCGCAGCCAACTCGCGGCGCTCGAGCTGCCGGTGCCCGACGAGCGGGCACGCGTGCTCACGGTCGATGCCCCGCCCGAGGCGCTCGTCGCGCACATCGTGCAGGACCTGCAGCTGACCGCGAGCGACCGTGCGGCGGGGACCGAGCGCGAGGCGCCGACGGACGGCTGACCGCGCGCGCCATCGGGGCGCCGCCCAGCCCTGCGCGCGCGCAGGACCGCCGTGGTAGACCGACTCCGTGGACACGGCTCAGCTGCTCGCGCTCGCGCTGGCGATCGGGGCGAACAACCTCGCGGCCGCCCTCGCCCTCGGTGCGATGGGCCAGGCCAAACGCTGGCCGCGGGTGGCGCTCGTGTTCGGCGCCATGGAGTTCACGATCCCGCTGGTCGGGATCTGGCTCGGGCGTCAGGCGGTGCGCGTCCTCGGCGCCGTCGCGGCCTGGTTGGGCCCTGCCTTGCTCATCGGCCTCGGCATCTGGGTGGCGACCTCGCCGCTGCGCGGCCGCCGTCGCGCGCAGCGCGAGGCGCGCCAGCTGACCACCTGGACGGGTCTGATCGCGCTGTCCTTCGGCCTCGCCGTCGACAACGTGGTGGTCGGCTTCAGCCTGGGGCTCGGCGACGTCGACGCCCTGAAGGCGGCGGGCGCCATGGCCCTCGCGGCCGTCGTGTTCTCCGTCGCCGGCCTCCACCTGGGCCGGGCGTCGCGGCGCGCGCTCGAGACGGTGGCGACGGTCGCGTCGGGCTTGGTGCTCGTGGCGATCGGCGTGGCGGTGGCGCTCGGCGTGTTCTGACCGCACCTGCCGCCGGTGCAGGCCCGCTCGACGCCGCGGGCATCGCGGGCCATGATGGCCCCACGCCACCGAAGGGAGTCGGTCCTTGGGGATCCTGAAGAGCCGTCCGAAACGCGCCGTGCGCATGCCCGAAGCGGGCTGGAACCCGGCCACCTGGGCCACCCGGGTGCCGCTGACCCATCTCGAGAACTTCGGCGAGGTCGCGCGCGCCGCCTGGACCAACCGCGACCAGGCCGGGTACGCCTGGCGGATCCTCAACGACGGCGTCTGCGACGGCTGCGCGCTGGGCACGAACGGCCTGAAGGACTGGACCGTCGACGGCGTGCACCTGTGCAACGTGCGGCTGCGGCTGCTGCGGCTGAACACGATGCCGGCCGCCGACCCGGCGCGCTTCCGCGACGTCGCGGCGCTGCGGGCGATGTCGTCGCGCGAGCTGCGCGACCTCGGACGCCTGCCCGTACCGCTGCTGCGCCGCCGCGGCGAGCCAGGCTTCACGCCCGTCTCGTGGGACACGGCGATGGACCTGATCGTGGAGCGCCTCGCCGCCACCGACCCCGACCGCACCTACCTCTACCTCACCAGCCGCGGGACCGCGAACGAGACCTACTACGTCGCCCAGAAGGCGATGCGCGCGCTCGGCACCCACAACGTCGACAACGCCGCGCGCGTCTGCCACGCGCCGAGCACGGTCGCGCTCAAGGCGGCGCTCGGGGTGGGCGCCACCACGTGCAGCTACCCCGACCTGATCGGGACCGACGTGGTCACCTTCATCGGATCGAACGTCGCCAAGAACCAGCCGGTGGTGATGAAGTACCTCTACCACGCGAAGAAGGCGGGCACCCAGGTCGTCACCGTGGGCCCCTTCCTGGAGCCGGGGATGGACGCCTACTGGGTGCCGAGCGACGTCGAGAGCGCGCTCTTCGGCACCACCATCACCGACCGCTTCGTGCAGGTTTCCGCCGGCGGCGACCTCGCCTTCCTGCGCGGCACCCTCAAGGCGCTCATCGAGCGCGGCGGCGTCGACCGCGCCTTCGTCGATGCCCACACCACCGGCTTCGAGGCCGTGGCGGCCGTCCTGGAGGGCACCGACTGGGTCGACCTCGAGGCCGCCGCGGGCGTGCCGCGCGCCGAGATGGAGCGCTACGCCGACCTGCTCGCCGGCGCCGAGCGCGCGGTGTTCGTCTGGGGCATGGGCGTGACCCAGTCCGGCTCGGGGGAGGACGCGGTGCGGGCGCTCGTCGACCTGGCGCTCGCGCGCGGCTTCGTCGGCCGCGACGGCTGCGGCCTCATGCCCATCCGCGGCCACTCCGGCGTGCAGGGCGGCGCCGAGATGGGCGCGTACGCGACGGCGCTCCCCGGCGGCGACGCGATCGACGACGCCGAAGCGGTCGCCGCGCTCGAGGCGGCCTGGGGCTTCGCGCTGCCGACCCGCCCGGGGCGCACCACCCCCGAGATGCTCGAGGCCGCCGGGGACGGGCAGATCGACGTGCTCCTGGCGGTGGGCGGGAACTTCCGCGAGGTGATGCCCGACCCGCGCGGCGTGGACGCCACGCTCGGGCGCATCCCGTTGCGGGTGCATCTCGACATCACCACCAGCAGCCAGATGCTCCTCGACCCCGCCGACGCCGTGCTGCTCCTGCCGGCCACCACCCGCTACGAGGTGCCCGGCGGCGTGACCGAGACGACCACCGAGCGCCGCATCGTCTTCAGCCCGGAGATCCCCGGGCCGCGCATCCCCGAGGCGCGCCCGGAATGGCGGGTGCTGGCCGAGGCCGTCGCGCGCGCCCGCCCCGAGCGCGCCGCCGACCTCGCGTGGCCCGACACCGCCGCGGTGCGCGCCGAGATCGCGCGGGTGGTGCCGATGTACGCCGGCATCGAGGGCCTCGCCGCCAAGGGCGACCAGGTGCAGTACGGCGGCCCGCACCTGTGCGCCGGGGGCGTCTTCCCCACCGCGGACGGCCGCGCCCGTTTCCACCCGGAGGGGCCGAAAGTGCGCGCCACGACCACCGATCCGGACGCCTTCGTCGTGGTCACCCGGCGCGGCAAGCAGTTCAACTCGATGGTGCACGAGGACGTCGACCCGCTCGGCGGCTTCGCCCGCGACGCGGTGCTCATCGCCCACGCCGACGCCGAGCGCCTCGGCCTCGCGGCCGGCGACCCGGTGGTGGTCGAGAACGAGCGCGGCCGGCTGCTCGGGCGCGCGGCGCCGGTCGCGATGAGCGCGGGCGCGGTGCAGGTGCACTGGCCCGAGGCGAACGTGCTGCTCGACCCCGCCGAGCGCTCGCCGGAGTCCGGCATCCCCGCCTACAAGGGGGGCCATGCGCGGGTGCGGCGCGCCCGCGCCGAGGACGCCCCGGAAGCGGCCACGCCGCGCCCGTGACCCGCGCGTGACCCGCCGCCCCGGTCCGAGCGTGCGGGTGCCGGTGGTGCGCTACGGCGACCGGGTCGGCGCCGGCCGCGTCGATCGGGTGGTCGGCGAGGAGCCGCTGCAGATCCGGCTGGTCGCCGGCCCGCCCGGCGCCGACGGACCGCGCGCCGACGTCGCCATCACGCTGCGCACCCCCGGGCACGACTTCGAGCTGGCCGCCGGCTTCCTCTTCGCCGAGGGGCTGCTGCGCACCCGCGACCAGCTGATCGCCATCCGCTACTGCACCGACGTGCCGCCCGAGCAGCGCTACAACGTGGTGCACGTGCACGTGCGCGGCACCGCGCTCCCCGAGCTCGAGAAGCTCGAACGGCACTTCACCGTGCACTCGGCCTGCGGCGTCTGCGGCAAGGCGCACCTGGACGCGCTCGAGGTGCGCTGCGACGGCCCGCTGCCGGCGGGCCCCGAGGTGCCGCTGGAGACGTTGCTGGCGCTCCCGGACGCGCTTCGCGCCGGCCAGGCGCTCTTCGATGCCACGGGAGGCCTCCACGCCGCCGGCGCCTTCGCCCCCGACGGGCGGGTGCTGGCGGTGCGCGAGGACGTGGGGCGGCACAACGCCTTCGACAAGCTGCTCGGTTGGGCCCTCCTCGAGGGCGTCGACCTCGAGGGCGGGCTCGCCTGCGTCAGCGGCCGCGCCTCGTACGAGCTGCTGCAGAAGGCGGTGGCGGGGCGCTTCACGGTGTTCGCGGCGGTGTCGGCGCCCTCGAGCCTGGCGATCGAGGTGGCGCGCCGCTTCGGGGTGACGCTCGCCGGCTTCGTGCGGGGCGGCGGCTGCACCGTCTACGCGGGCGCGCAGCGGGTCGTGGCGCCCGCTTGAGGCGAACCCTCAGCGCACGAGCACGTCGCGCGCCTCCCCCAGGCGCTTGAACTCGGCTTCGGCCAGCTCGGTGAAGGCGCGCGGGTACTTCGTGCGCGGGAAGTTGTCGGGGTGGGCGGCCCGGCGCAGTTGTCGGTAGCGCTCCTCGACCTGTTCGAGCGTCGCCGCGTCGGGGAGGTCGAGGACGCGCAGCGCCTCGGCGCGGGTGCGCGGCCGCGCCGCCGACGTCGACGCCGCGGCCTCCGATCCGCGCCCGCGACCCGGTGCCTGCGCCTGGCGCATCGCTTCGGCGTACCCCTCCGCGCGCCCCTGCTTCAGCCCGGCTTGGAAGCCTTCCCGGGCGCCTGCCGCACGGGCGGCGCGAAGGTCGGCCAGCGGGGCGCCGCCGCGCGGCGGCGCGTCGTCGGCCGCGCGCCCGACCGGCGGGTCGTCCCGGACGGGCCCCGGGAGGCGCAGGCCGCCGAGCGCCCACCAGACGAACAGGCCGAGGAGGAGCAAGACCAAGAAGGCCATCGGCGATCAGGCTACCCGAGCGCGCGCATCGAGACCGAGCCGTGGTCGACCGACCACGCGCACGCCGAGCCGCGCCCTCACCCCGTGACCTCGGTGCGCACCCAGTCGAGGTACGCCGCCGACCCGCCCGCCGCCGGGTAGGCGACGACGCACGGCACGTCGTACGGGTGCCGCTCCTCGACCATCGCGACGAACGCGGCGAGGCGCCCGGCGGTGGTCTTGGCCACCGCCACCACCTCGGGCTCGCGCACCACCGAACCCTCCCAGCGGTAGACCGAGACCGCCGGCGGCAGCACGTTCACGCACGCCGCGAGGCGCGCGTCGACGAGCTCCGCCGCGAGCGCCTCGGCGGTGGCGGCGTC
>JAABSI010000071.1 GCA_011390455.1 Trueperaceae bacterium | reverse complement strand
TACGTGCAACGAGTCCGTGGGTGAACCGCCGGCCGTCGTGTACGGCCACGACGAAGGCTGTGCCGTGACCGGCGGCTTCGTCTACCGCGGCCCGGCGATCCCCCGTCTGCACGGGACTTACCTGTTCGGCGACTTCTGTTCGGGCACGATCTGGGGTGCATGGCTCCAAGAGGGGGCATGGCAGCGGGCGCTCGTCTTCGATACCGATGCCACCATCAGCACCTTCGGTGAAGACGAGCAGGGGGAGGTCTACTTCGCGGACTTCGGCCTTGGGGCGATCTACCGGATCGAGGACGACGACTCGACCGCCGCCCCGCCGTGAGCGAGCGGCGATCGGTCGCGTGGGAGCGGTGCCCGCCGCTACAGCGCGTCCGCCCACCGCACGAAGCGCGCGCCGTCGGCGAGCGGAGGTCCGTGCCCGAAGCAGACGAGCCGGGGTCGCAGCGCCGCGACCTTCTTGATCGACCGTCGGTTCTCGAGAGGGTCACGGGTCACGAACCAGGTCGATTCGTGGAGGTCGTCGCTCAGCGACAGCGGGTTGCGGTAGGAGGCGACGTCGCCTACGATCGCGACGCCGTCGGCGGCGCGCCACAGCGCGAGATGGCCGGGGGTGTGCCCGGGCGTCTCCAAGACCTCGAAGCCGGCCACGACGTCGCCTTCGCGCAGCGTCTGCGCCACCGCCCAGCCGGGTCCGCCCAGGTGCTCGGCGAGGCGGAACAGGGCATGCCGGCGACGCCCCTCCCAGGCGGTCGCGAACGCCGCGTGCTCGGCGGCGTCGCGATCGCACGCGCCGCACCAGAGCGGCACCCCGCGCGTCCGGCACACCGCGGCGCTCGCACCCTGGTGATCGGGATGCGCGTGGGTGAGGACGTGCGCGCTCAGCGGCCGCCCCTCGAGCGCGGCGAACAGCCGACGCTGCGTCGGCGGTGGACCTGCGTCCACCAAGACGTCGTCGATGAGGTAGGCGTTCACGCCGCCGCGCGGCAGGAGCGGCAGTTGCCAGACGTTCGGGGCGAGTTCGACCAGGTAGGGCATGGGGTAGCTCCGGCGACGTCGTTCTGGCCGCGACGCGCCTCGGGTCCCTCGCACGCCGGCGCCAGCGCTCAGCCGTAGACGAGGTACGCGCCCGGAGGCACTTCCCGCTCGAGGTCGTCGCACGCGCCCGGCGCATCCTGCTGCACCGGCGTCAACTCGGGAAGCCAGATGCGGCACATGCCGGGCGGGGGGTAATGGCCGGCCGGGATCTGGAAGGTGCCGCCGTCGGGGGTCAAGACGTCGATGCCGGACGCCGGCCGCGACGCCGGGACCTCCACGATCAGGTAGCCCGCGCTGGCCGTCGTCGAGACGCTCACGGGGGCGAGTTCGGACGGATCGAAGGTGACGCGCGCCGTGCACCCTGCGAGCGCCAGCGCTCCGGTGAGGAGTGCGACGGCGACGACGGCGCGCACGCGGATGGGGGCTCTCGCTGAGGTGTTCATGATCCATTGTGCGCGCGTTCGCGAGGGGCGTCTGTGCCGTTCGGGCCGACCGTAGTGGGCCGCGGCGCGCCTCACGCGTCGATCGCGTCGCTGGCTGCCATGCGCCTCGCCACGAGCGTTCGTCCGAGCGCTTCGTGCGGCCCGATGCCGAACAGGCCATGTTGGGCCACCGCCTGAGCGTCGCGGGCGGCGCGCTGGAGAGGGTGTTCCTCGTGCAGCGCCGCGGCGCCACCCAACCGGTGCGCGCGCGTGGCCACGCCGGCGGACTGGGCCACGGCGTGCCGCGAAGCGAGCTGCACCTCGATCGACGCGGCTTCGAGATCGTCCTCCCCCGCCTCGACCGCGTCCCAGAGAGCGTCGAGGCTGGAGAAGAGGGCCGTCCGCGACGTGCGGGCGGTGGCTTCGAGCTCCGCCAGCTCGAGGACCGCGCCGCCGAGCAGGCCGTCCACCCCGCGTTCGAGACGTTGCGCTCGCCGCGCGAGTCCCGCACTGAGCGCATCGGTGGCCGATCGGGCAAGCCCGACCGAGACGGCCGCGAGGCTGGTGGTCAGCAGAGCCATGAACGGGAACCGCGTGAGGGCCCCGTTCCGGAGCGGGTCTGGCCGACCGAGGACGAAGAAGCGTTCGGTCGGGACGAACACGTCCTCGGCCTCGACGTCGTGGCTGCCCGTCGCGCGCAGCCCGGCGGCGTGCCAGGTCTCGTGGATCCGGAGGTCGGCCATTGGCATCGTCGCCATCCGGTGCGTCGGCGGCGCTGCGGGGTCGGTGCCCGCGTCGTCGGCTGCGAGGACGCACTGGCCGACGAACCAGGCGGCGTCGCTGCACCCGCTGGCGAACGGCCAACGTCCGCTGACGCGGAACCCCCCGTCGACCGGCGTCGCTCGTCCATTCGGTTGGAACACCCCCGCGCTGACGGCGTTCGGATCGCGCCACAGCGTCTCCTCGGCGATCCCGGGTGGGAGGGCGGTCCCGAAGGCCGCCGTGCCGGCGCCGATGACGGCGCACCAGGCCACCGAGCCGTCGACGTGCGCCAGCCGCTCCACCACGCGCAACGCGAGCGGGTACGGGATGTCGTCGCCGCCCGCCTCGGCGGGGACGAGCATGCGGTACACACCGGCATGCGCGAGCGCCTCCTGCACCTCGGGCGCGAGCCGACGCGCGCGGTTGCCGGTGGCGACGTTGCGGAGCACCAACACGTCCAGCGCTTCGACGGCTCGGAGCGTGGGGTGGTCGCTGCGGTCCCAGCTGCGTCGAGGAGCGGTCATTCGTCGGGCCTCCATCCTCCGGTGCGGTCGCGTCGGTTCGCTTGCGGGCAGATGGGGCAGGATGCGGGACCCGTGCGCGGCGTGTCAAGGAGGGCGTCGGGGCCCGCCGCCGCGGCCGCGCCGTAGCCGGTGCCTTCGGGCGTTCGGTGTCCGATGTGCCTCACCGCTGCCGCCAGCGCGCCGTGGTCGTCGTTGCGCAGGACCGTCCACCGTCCGATGGCGCGACGTGGGCGCGCGAAGAACCCCGCATCGCCGCCGCCCACGCGCGTGGTACCCCAGGGATCGACCCGCACGATGCGCGTCCCCGAGGAGGCCCCACCATGCCCCGCCTTCACCCCGCCGGCCTGCTCGCCGTCGGCCTCGCGCTCGCGCTGGCCGCCTGCGCCGCGCCTGCCAGCGACGAACGCCAAGCCTGGAGCGGCACCAGCACCAGCGGCACCGACACCTTCCCCCTCACCATCGATGCCACGCTCACCCCAGCGGGCGCGTGGAGCGGCACGTACACCCTCGAGCGCACGCCCCCCTTCACCGGCGACGTGATCGCCACGCTCGTGGGCGGCGTTCTCGCGGGCGAACTGACCGTCTCGAACGACTGCCGCTTCGAGCTCGCGGGCACCGTCACGGCCGACGCGCTCGAGGCCACCTTCGCCCCCACCGACTGCCCTGGCGGCACCGGCGGCACCTGGAGCGCGACGCGCACGAGCCCCGCGCCGAGCGCGAGCGTCCCGCCGGACGGCGCGAGCTTCGGCGACGGCGCCAGCTTCGACGACGCGGCCTTCCGCTGACGTGCCCACCCTAGAGAGGCAGGACCCGATGCCCCACACCCGCACCCGCATCTTCCGCCGCGCCCTCGTCCTGACGCTCGCGGGCGCCGCCCTGGTGGTCGGCGTCGCCCAGGTGGCGCCCGGCCTGATCGTCTTCCGCGCCGGCGACCCGATCGAAGCCGACCGCATGAACCACAACTTCGCCATGCTCGACGGCCGCATCGACGCAATCGCGGCGGACGTCGCCGGCATCGCCGCGTCCCCAGGACCGCAGGGGCCGCAGGGCGAACCCGGGCCGCAGGGCCAACCCGGGCCGCAGGGCGAACCCGGGCCCGCGGGCGCGCCAGGAACCGATGGGGCACCCGGACCTCGAGGGCTGCAAGGCATCCAAGGACCGCAGGGCGAACGAGGGGACCAGGGCCCAGTCGGTGTCGTCGATCGGACGGTCGTCACCGGCACCTTCGTCGTGCCGTCCACGACGGAGGAGACCCACCTGCTCGTGATCGGCGCCCAGCGCGTGGTGCTGCCGCTCTCGCCGGCACTCGGGCAGTACGTTGCGGTGCAGGCCAACGACGTCAACGGCGAGATCGATTTCGGCACGACGCCCTACACCTGGCCCCTCAACCCAGGAGCACCCGAAACCGGCGTCTGGGACTTCACCAGCGCCAGCGGCATGACCAAGCACTTCGCCCTCTACTGGGACGGCAGCGTGTGGCAGTGGTTGGCTCTTTGAGTCGACGAGGGGTGCGGCTCACCTGAAGCGATGCCGCACGCGTCGGTCGTGGTCCGAGGACACCGCAGCTGCGCGTGCTTCGGCCCGAATCCCCTTCAGGTCGACATCGACGAACGCCGCAGGTTCGGTGGGGTGCGCCGGAGCGCGTAGTAGGTCCATGCGGCCCCACCGAACTCCAGGCCGACGAAGACGAGCAACGGGAGCGGAGCGATGCCTAGGAGGACCAGGAGGCCGAAACCGACCCCGACCGCCGTCCGGACGAAGATCGATGCCTGGAGGACGGCGACGTCCTCCGCTCTGGCGGCGACCACGTAGATCGATCCCAGGGCCGCGACGACCAAGCCCAGCACGCGAATCCAGGGCTCGCCCGCCACCTCGAACCCCATCAGCGGAAGCATCGTGCCCGGCAGCAAAGCGAACGCGGCACCCAACACGAACAGACCCGCACCGATGATGGCTAGACTCTTGCCTGCAGCGCTCATGGGTAACCTCCCAATCGCCCGACCAAGCTCCGAGTTCACGCCCGACGTACTGAACGACCTGTACACCGATTCTAGCGCGATGGTTCGGCCCACGAGGAATCACGTGCGGTCGCACCATGGAAGCCGCCGACGTGCGCGATCGCGATCGCCCGGACCGGCGCGGCTCAGGGCCTCGGTCCGACCGCCTGAGGCAGCTCCATCGGCCCGTGTACCGATCGCTGCTACCCTGAAAGCGGCACCGTGCCCACGGTGCGGTGGCGGGCGCCTCGCTCAGGTTCGGAGGTGTCCCATGTCCGATCGCAACGGTCGTCCTGTACACGAGGCGGGCGACGACGCCGCCTTGGTCGACGAGGTCGGTCGCCGGGCTGGTCTCCTTCGGGGCCCTGACGATCTCGATCCCCTGATCGATCGCGTCGGTTCGCGGCGGGTGGTGATGCTCGGCGAGGCGAGCCACGGCACGTCGGAGTACTACACCTGGCGTTTGCACCTCAGCCGGCGCCTGATCCGGGAGCGCGGGTTCTCGTTCATCGCGGTCGAAGGCGATTGGCCCGATGCCTACCGGGTGAACCGCTTCGTCAGGGGGCTCGAGCCGGCCTCCGGCGGCGCACGCGCCGTGCTGGAGACCTTCGAACGCTGGCCCACCTGGATGTGGGCGAACTGGGAGGTGGTCGCGTTGGCCGAGTGGTTGCACGAGCACAACGCCACGCTCCCGGCGGAGGGCCGCATCGGGTTCTTCGGCCTCGACGTCTACAGCCTGTGGGAATCGTTGGGCGAGATCATGGCGTACCTCGAGGCGACCGATCCGGACGGCCTCGAGGCGGCCCGTGCGGCGTACGCCTGCTTCGAACCCTTCGGGCGCGACGTCCAGGCGTACGCCCGGTCCACCGCCTTCGTGGACGCGTCGTGCGAGGACGAGGTCGTCGCGCTCCTCGGCGAGCTGCGGCGACGGGCGCACGCGGGCCCCGACGACGCCGAGGCGCGTTTCGACGCCGAGCAGAACGCCCGCGCCGCCGTGGGCGCCGAGCGCTACTACCGGACGATGGTGCGTGGCGGCAGCGAATCGTGGAACGTACGCGACCGCCACATGATCGGTACCCTCGACGACCTGCTCGAGCACCATGGATCGGGCGCCAAGGCCATCGTCTGGGAGCACAACACGCACGTCGGCGATGCACGCGCGACCGACATGGCCGCTGCGGGGATGGTCAACACGGGTCAGCTCGCCCGCGAACGCTACGGCGAGGACCAGGTCGCGCTGTTGGGGTTCGGCAGCCATCGGGGATCGGTCGTCGCGGGCCGTTCGTGGGGCGCGCCGATGGAACGGATGCCGGTGCCGGAGGCGGAGGCGCGTTCGTGGGAGCGCGTGTTCCATACCGCGGTCGGCCGCGACGCTTGGATCCTGACGTCGCACCTCGCGGACTCGGACGCGGCCCGCGCGCGCCGGGGCCACCGTGCGATCGGCGTCGTGTACGACCCGAGCACCGAGCGCTACGGCAACTACGTGCCCACGGACCTGCCGAGACGCTACGACGCCTTCATCCACGTCGACGAGAGCCGGGCGCTGCACCCGTTGCATGTGGAGCCTTCCGAAGCCGAACCCCCGGACACGTATCCGTGGGGGGTCTGAGGGTCCGCTCCAGGGACGTCTTGCTCCGGCGTGGACCGGCCACGTGTGCCTGAATGCGGACCGGTGGGCGTCGCGACGCGTCCCGGTCGGTGAAGCGCTCGGCGCCCGCGTTGGGAGGTTGGTCGATGGCCACGACCCCGTTCGCACGTCCTGCTCCGCTCCTCGCCGCTGCCGCGGTGCTCGCGTTCGCCTTGGCGACCGCCTGGCTCATGCCGCGCGGTCCGGTGACCACGTCCCAAGCGCTCGCGACGATGGCGGTCGCGCTCCTCGTCGGGCTCCTCGTCGGGGCGGCGACCGGTAGCCGCTGGGCGCTCTTGCTCGCGCCCGTGGCGTTCGTCGCCGTCTTCGAAGTCGCGCGCATGGGCGCGTGGGGTCCGACGGTCGACGCCCCCGCCTCGGCTGGGATGCTCCACGTTCTCGCGTTCCTCCTCGGCCGGGCCCCCCAATGGCTGCTCACGGTGGTCCCGATGCTGCTCGGGACGTTGGTCGGGCTCGCGCTGGCGCCCCGATTCGGGGTGCTGGTCGCCCGCCCGATGGCGGCCGGTGATTGGGTCGCCGCGTCCGCGCTCGCCCTCGTCGTCGTCGTCGTGACCGTGGTCGTCGCGCAACCGGCCACGACCGCGCCCATCCTGGGCACCGACGGCGGCGTCGTGCCGGGAAGCATCGCGGAGCTCACGACCGCGTCGATCGGCGGGCACGAGCAGGCGCTCATGATCCGCGGGCGCAGCACGGAGCTGCCGGTGCTGCTGCACCTCGCCGGGGGGCCGGGCGGCACCGACATCGGCGCGATGCGGCTCGATACCGGGCTCGAGGAGCGCTTCGTCGTCGTGACCTGGGACCAGCGCGGGTCCGGCAAGTCGTACCCGGCCTTCGGCCCCGCCGAGACGCTGACGCTGGAGCAGGTGGTGGCGGACACCATCGAGCTGAGCGAGGTGCTGGCCGAGCGCTTCGGGCACGATCGCATCTACCTCGCCGGGCAGTCGTGGGGCACGATCCCCGCTACCCTGGCCGCGCAGCAGCGACCCGACCTGTACCACGCGCTCGTCGCGACCGGGATGATGGTCGACGTCCGCGCCACCGACCGCCTCTTCTACGACGAGACGCTGGTCTGGGCGCGCGAGCGCGGCGACACCGCGCTGGTCGGGCGGCTGGAGGCGATGGGGCCACCGCCGTACGCCGAGCCGGTCGGGACCTACCCGACGATCGTCGGCGCCGAGCGCGCGCTCAACCCGTACCCGGAGTTCGATGGCCGCACCGAGATGACGGCGACGATCTTCGTGCCCGAGTTCAGCATGATGGAGCGCATCGGCGCCCTGCGCGGGCTCGCCGACTCCTACGCGCGCCTGTACCCGCAGCTCCAGGAGCTCGATCTGCGCGCGCGGGTGCCGGCGCTCGAGGTGCCCGTCTGGGTGGTGATGGGCCGGCACGAGGCGCCCGGCCGCGTCGAGCCGGCCCTGGAGTGGTTCGAGGCGCTGCAGGCGCCCGAGAAGCGCTGGGTCGTGTTCGAGGCATCGAGCCACCGCGCCAACTTCGAGCGGCCGGCCGAGTACGCGGCCCTGCTCGACGAGGTCGTGGCGGCGACGGGCGGAAGGTAGCGACGCGAGGCGCCGGCCACGCCCCGACCCGCCGGTGGGCGCCCGGCAGCCGTTCGACCGCCGCGCGCGTCGTGCGTCCTCAGGGCGCGTCGAGGGGCAACAGCACGAGCGCGTCGACGTGCCGCGGGCGGAGCGTTCCGAAGTGGCGCCGGTCTAGGGTCGCGAGCTTCGGTTCGGCGAGCCGTTCGGTCACGGCGAGTACGGCGGCGTCGACGAACCCGATGTCGGCGTCGGCGTACCGGTCGCAGAGCTCTCGAACCCGCCGGTAGTCGGCGGCGGTGAGGTCCTCGACGGTGAACGCCCCTGCGTCGATGTCGTCGAGTAGGGCGAGCCAGGCGCCCGTCCCTAGGCGGCGGTGCGTCCAGTACTCCACCTCGACGAGGACCGGCGCGGGCACGACGAGGGGCTCGCTGGCGGACTCGAGCAGCCGACGGCAGGTCGCGTGGTCGGCGTCGTCGCGGTCGAGGGCGGCGTACAGCGGACCGGTGTCGAGGATCAGCGCCATGCACGCGGTTCGGGGCGCTCGGTGGACGCCTCGCGGGCGGTGTCGTGGCGACCCGAAGCCCCGATGCCCAGGCTCCGCGGCCGGGGCCGCCGCGCCGCGAGCTTCTCTTCGAGCGCCTCCCGCACGAACTCGGCCATCGAGACGCGCCGTTCGGCCGCGGCCGAACGGAGCCGTTCGAGAAGGGGGCCGGGAATCGACAAGGTGGTGCGTTCCACGGCATCATGATAGCACATGTGATGTCACCTCGCGACGTCGTAACTCCAAGCTAGCCGGATCGTTCGGCGGCATCGGGGCGCGCCGGGCAACTGCCGACGTCGGCTGGGCAGCCGTCTACTCATGCCCGGAGCGATGCTCGCCGGCGTACCGAACCCGGGGGTCACCGCCTGGAGGCGCCTGCCGATCGGACCGACCGTGCCACCACGCCCCCCCGACCAGGAGCGCCATGAACGCCAACCCCCACAGGGGCTGGTTGGTGATGAGGGGCGTGAAGCCGAGGTCGGTCGCGGCGTGCGCGACCACGACCAGCCAGAGGTTGCCCGACAGCAGGTAGATCGCGCCGAAGATGCTCCACGACACGGCGTTGAGCGCAAGACGGCCGAGGACTGACGCGGCGGGGTACCCGATGGCCAAGTAGCCGGGGAGGTGCATGGCCGCGAAAGCCAGGGCCGTGAACGGCACCGCCCACCAGCGGCGTCGCCGCGGCAACGCGGCGGCGATGAGGGTGAAGACCACCCCCGCGAACAGGAGCTCCTCCCCGAGCGCCGTGAGGATCCAGGCATCGAAGAACGCGACCGGGTCGTACCGCGATCGGAGGACCGTGAACTCCGTGCCCAGCACGGCGTTGAAGGCGCCGGCACCGCCCATCACGACGCCGTACGCAAGGGCGCCCACCCCGGCCGCCCACGCCGCATCGCGCCCGCTGAGGCCGATCGACCGTAGGGGGATGCGGAACCGAGCGGCGAGCACGAACGCCGCCACGAAGAAGGCGAGGTGCGCCACGACCCGCGTCGTCGTCCCGTAGCCCGCCCAGCGGTAGAGCACGGACCAGATCGCGACCGCTAGCCCGATCGCGACGGCGACGGAGATCGCGACGGCGAACCAGCCGCCGTGCGCCGTGGGTACCTTTCGAGACGAAGCGTCCATGCCGTCGTCCTCCCGGATCATGCTAGCGGCAGGGGGTCGGGACGCCGGACCCGGGCGACGGTACGCCGCGAAGCGAACGAGGGCATCGCACACCAAAATTATCAAGTATCTCATGAAGGTTACGGGACGTTTGCCCCTCGTTTCGACACCAAAGCGGACCTATCAATGGTCCACCAGCCCAAGCCGGTCATGGGCTCACCATCTGCCCGTCGTCGCTCGGTTTCGCAGAGGTGGTGCAAAGATGCGTGCCCACAAGCTTTGGATGTTCCTCGCTTGCCTCGCGGTCGTCCTCTTCGGGGCATGCCATCGGCAGCCGTCCGCCAGCTTCAGTTTAGTGCTCACCGAAACGAGTCTGACGATCGTCCAGGGCGCGACGGGTGCCACGGAGATCGCGACCGAGTGCGAGCCGGGCTTCGTGGGCGTGGCGACGCTCACGCTCGCGTCCGCTCCGAACGGTGTTTCGGGCACCTTCGTCCCGGACTCCTTGGGCTGCGGCACCATCAGCACGATGACGTTGGATGTGGCCGCAAGCGTGCAACCCGGCACGTACACGATGCACGTGCAGGGCGAGAGCGACGGGATCGTAGCCCAGGTGTCGTTGATCCTGAACGTCGCAGCCGGCCCGACGGATTTCGCCCTGTCGCTGGCTCCGGCCAGCCTTGCCGTCGAGCAGAGCCTCCAAGCCAGTGTGGCCATCGCCCTCGTCCGCAACGCTAGCTTCTCGGAGGGCGTCGTCCTCGCCCTCACGGATGCGCCCACGGGCATCGTGGGATCGTTCGAGCCCAATCCGGTCACGGGTTCGGCCAGCTCGCTGAGCTTGCAGGTCGGGAGCGATGCGGCGGTCGGGGTGCACGCGTTGACCGTCGAGGCGACGTCGGGTGCGGTGGCGCATTCGGCCGACCTGACCGTGACCGTCACGGAGCGTGGCTTCCGCCTCGTCTCCGTCGTACAGGAGGTCGCCGTCGATGCACCCGGGAGCATCGGGCTGCTCATCGGTATCGAACGCACCGCGAGCTTCTCCGAAGCGCTCGCCTTGACGCTCGAGGGCGCACCGGCGGGCGTCGGCGGCAGCTTCGTCCCCAACCCCAGCACCACGACGGGCAGCATGCTGACGCTGGACGTGGCCGATACCGTCGCCGTGGGTTCGTACGCGCTGACGGTGCGGGCCGAGAGCGCGTCCGGCCACAGCGGCACCCTGCCGCTCTCGTTGGTCGTCGGTCCAGGCGCAGACGCCGACTTCGACGTGCTCGTCGAACCTTCCACGCTGACCCTGATGCGCGGTCAGCAAGCCCAGGTCGCGGTGACCATCGAGCGCGCGGCCGGCTTCGTCGTTCCCGTGGCGCTCTCGGCGATCGTGGACCCGAGTGCCCAACACATCGACCTGACGTTCGAGCCTGCTCTGGCTGCAGATGCCAGCACCATGACGGTCGCCATCGGGATCAACGTGCCGACCGGCAGCTACCAGATCACGGTGCAGGCCCTCGGCGACCGGCAGGGGGACAATGCTTCCGTCGACCTTCTGGTCACGGAGTGAAGCTCGGACACCACGGAAGGGGGCGAGAATCCAGATCATGCCCGAGATCGGTGGTGCGTTCCTGAACAGGTGAAGGAGTGTCTTGGAGGAACGAGATGAATCGCAGAATCGCTCGACTCGTGTTCGTTGCAGCATTCTTGGTCGCGCTCTTGGTCGCTTGCGAACAGACACCCATGGGCTCCACGCTCGACATCGACGTCGATCCGGATGACGCACGGGTCACCGTCACTCGGGAGATCGACGGCGCCCTCATTCACGAGGGGTACGGGGACGTCACGCTCACGTCCCTGCAGCCCGGCACGTACGTGGTGGTGACCGGCGAAGGCGACGACGTGGTCGTCCAGTACGTCACCATCGGGATTCAAGAACGCGAACGCCTCACCCTCGAGATCATGGCCGGCAAGGGCCCCGGCGGTGGCGGCGGTGGCGGCGGCGGTGGCGGCAAGGGCGACTCGTACTCCGAGTTGCTGCTGCTCTACCGCGACGTTCATGGCGTTCCGATCACCGATGGTCCTTGGGAAGGCGAGCACGGCACCTCGTATTGCGTGCAGCCCATCACGACGGAGTCCGTTCCGAACCCGTACTACCTCCTCGAAGGCGCCTTGCCCGAGTACCTGGAAGCGATCGAGAACCCGGTGGACGGTCGGGACGTGACGCTCGTACCATTGTTCGCGCATTACGACGAGTTCCTGCCAGTCGAAACGAGTGCCGCTCCGGACGTCGGAACCTCCGCGCGCCCCATCGACCCGGGACCACCGGACGATCACGAGGAAGACGAGGGTGGGGAGCCCTGCGATCCTCTGGTGATCACGCTGCCGAACGGCGCGACCTTCAACTACGGCACCTTCGCCAAGGAGGTCGAACTCGAACGCCTGAACCTGGCACGTGCGCCCAAGCACGTCCTGCTCCAGCACATGCGCGAGGTCGAAGCGCTGATCCTCGCCACGGACCCGTCCGCGTTCACCCTCGACGCCGCAGGTCGGCCGACCTTCGCGGGCGTGACGATCGACGCCATGCCCAAACTGCAGGGCATGCGCGAAGCGCTCCTCGAGACGGGCACGCTGCCCGGCGCCGACGCGTACCCGTTCCCGTTCCAGCTCGTCCACGACGACTTCGACCAGTGGACCCCTTGGGAGCTGTCGTCGTTTGCGCTCGGCGGCGCGGCGAGCAAGTTCGGCACCATCAACGTCGACGCGGTGGCGTACCACGACCGCGTCATGGGGATCGCCGTCGACATGGTCGACTCGATCGGCTGGCCCAACGATTCGCACTACTCGGCGGAGCTGAACGAGTACTTCGTCGACTACTCCGGCTTCACCTACGATCGCGGCGCCACCTTCCCTGGCTGCGTCGTGTACCTCGACCCCGCGAACGTGGGCGCTGGGTATCAGGCAGAGCGCCTGTTGGACGTCGTGGAGTTCAGTGACCCGACGCCGAAGCAGGACGACCTGGCCGGCTACGCCCAGATGGCCGAAGACGCGCGCGCCGTCATCTACTTCATCCACCTGTACGACGCCGTCGTGGCCTACGTCGACCCCGTGGGCTTGGACTCGTGGGATCACTGCGACGCCCTTGCTGCGGAACTGAACACGCCTGCCGATTGAGCTCGAACGAGCGAGCCGACGAGGCAGCGATGCCCCCGGAACCTCTGGCACGAAGTCCGAGGTTCCGGGGGCATCGATGGGCGCATCGGCCAGCCCGACCCGCCGTCTCCCGCGTGCTTCGTGACGTCCGGTGTGCGCCGCGGCGTCGTCCCCTGCGGGTGACCTTCGGCCCTGGTACGGAGCCCCATTGCACGAGAGGGTGGAGGCGGTTCGGAGGTGACGCGTGCGCTCCCCATCGCGTGGTTCGCGGCGGTCTGGGGTCACGGTCGCGTGGGGTGCGGCCGCTCGCCTGCTCCTGTTCTTCGCGTTCGTCCTCGGCGCGCCCGGCGCCGCCGCGCCCAACGCCGCTGCGCCCGATGCTGCTCCGTTCGACCTCGCCGCGCTCGAGGCGTTCGTCGACGACGTGATGGCGTCGCAGTTCGATGAGCTCGACCTGGTGGGCGCCGTCGTCACGGTCGTCCAGGTCGGGGGGCCGACGTTCAGCAAGGGCTACGGGCATGCCGACCTGGAGGCGGGGACGCCGGTGGATCCCGGGCGCACGACGTTCCGCATCGGATCGGTCACCAAGCTCTTCGTCTGGACCGCGGTGATGCAGCTCGTCGAGCAGGGCGCTCTGGACCTGAACACCGACGTCAACGCGTACCTGCGGACCGTTCGGGTGCCGGACACCTTCCCGGAGCCGGTGACGTTGGCCCACCTGATGGCCCACACGGCGGGGTTCGAGGACCGATCGGTGGGCCTGTTCGCGCGCAGCGCGGATGCCGTCCGGCCTCTGGCCGAGCTGTTGGGCGTTGGGCTCCCTGCACGGGTTCATCCAGTGGGCGACGTCGCCGCGTACTCCAACCACGGCGCCGCCCTCGCGGCGCTCGTCGTCGAGGAGGTCTCGGGGCTCGCGTGGAACGACTACCTCGCGGCGCGCATCCTCGAGCCCTTGGGCATGGCGCGCAGCACGGGCGAGCAGCCCGTGCCCGCCGCCCTCGAAGCGGACCTCGCGGTCGGCTACGACGTGGTCGGCGGAGCGTTCGTCCGTCGGTCCTTCGACTTCGTTCCGATGGCGCCCGCCGGCTCGATGAGCGTCACGGGCGACGACCTGGCTCGCTTCATGCGCGCGCACCTCCAGGGCGGAACGCTCGACGGCGCCACCATCTTGCGTGCCGAGACCGTCGAGGCGATGCACCGCACCCACACCACGCAGGATCCGCGCCTGAGCGGGAGCGCGCACGGCTTCATCGAGCAGACGCTCGCCGGTCGCCGCACCATCGGGCATGGCGGCAGCATCGTCGCCTTCCAGAGCATGCTGGTGCTGGTGCCCGAGGATGGGTTGGGTCTGTTCGTCTCCTACAGCACGCCCGCCGGCGCGGTCGGCGCCCGCGCCTTCGTCGACGACTTCTTCGCGTATTGGTACGAGGCGGACGAAGGCGCGTCAGCGGAGCCCGCGGCTTCGGTGGCCGGCCGCTCCGACGTGGCCGGGACCTACCGGCCGACGCGGGTCGCCCACACCACCCTCGACAAGTTGGGCGGCCTCCTCCAAGCGGCCGCGATCAGGGCGACCGACGACGGACACCTCCTGGCGCAGAACCTGGGATCGTTCGGCGCGACGCGCTGGGCGCCGATCGAGCCCCTGGTCTACCGCGAGGTCGGCGGGCGCGACCTGCTCGTGTTCCAGGAGGACGACGGGGGACGGATCGTCCGCGCCCTGCTCGGCAGTCAGCCGTACCTCGCCTTCGACCGGTTGGCCTGGCATCAGACCTCCGCCTTCCACCTCGGGCTCCTCGCCGGTGTGGTGGTGGCCTTCCTGTCCGCGGTCGTCGGTTGGCCCCTTTACGCCCTGCGCCGGCGAGGGGGTCCGTCGCTGGGCCGCGTCGCTCGGACGACGACGTGGGCCGCGAGCGCGGCGTTCCTCGTCTTCCTCGCGAGCCTCGCCGTCGTCCTGCGCGACCCCATGGAGATCGCGTTCGGCGTCCCGCCGCTGCTGCAGGTCGTGCTGACGATCGGGTTGGTGGGGACCGCGCTGACGATCGCCGGTGTCGTCTTCGCCGGGCGCTCGTGGGTCCGCGGGGACGGGAGCGTCGCCGCGCGCGTTCACTACACCGTCGTGGTGGTGGCCGGAGCCGCGTTCGTCTGGTTCCTGGACACGTGGAACTTGCTGGGGTTCCGGTATTGAGGCGGCGCGGCCCACCTCCTCGCCCGAACGGTGAGCGAGAAGGGGGCACGATCATGAGCTCGCCGGGCAGCGGGCGCTCCTCCGAGGTACCC
>JAABSI010000070.1 GCA_011390455.1 Trueperaceae bacterium | reverse complement strand
CGTCCGGTGGTCAGCGCAGAGCGTTCAGCGCCTCGTTCGCTTCGGCGTACCCGGGGTCGAGCTCCAGCGCCCGCTCGAACGCACGCCGCGCCGCGGCGGCGTCGCCCTCGGCGTCGCGCGCCACGTAGGCGGTGCCGAGGTAGTAGTGCGCATCCGCCGACTCGGGGGGCAGGAGGGCGCCCTGCTGCGCGCGCCGCACCGCGTCGTCCACGCGCCCCTGCGCCAGGTAGGCGCGG
Organism: Trueperaceae bacterium; assembly: GCA_011390455.1. Next base: position 14,789 of record JAABSI010000070.1, on the reverse strand, counting down.
GCGAGGTAGGTGTAGAGCGGCGGCGCGAAGATGGCGCCGTCGAGGGTGAGCGCCTGTTCGAAGCGTGGGATCGAGGCGGCGACCTGCTCGCATTCGAACAGCACGATCGCGAGCTGCGAGACCGCGGAGAGCGAGCTCGGCGCGAGGGCGACCGCCTGCGACAGCTCGTACTCGGCGGTCGAGCAATCGCCCAGGCGGTAGGCGACGTTGCCGAGGTCGTTGTGGGCCGCGGCGCTGGTCGGGTCGAGCACGACGGCACGTCGGAAGGCCGTCTGCGCCTGCTCGAGCACGCCCAGATCGCGGTACGTCTTGCCCAGGTTGACCTGGATGATCGAACGCTCGCGGTCGCTCATGCCGGCGTCGTTCGCGAGCTCGACGGCGCGCTCGAGCGAGGCGCGGGCACGGTCGAGGTCGTTGGCCTCGTAATAGACGATGCCCTTGGTGTTGTGCACGGTCGGGTCGTCCGGCGCCAGCGGTTCGGCGCGGCCGAGCACGTCGAGCGCCTCGGTGAGCCGTCCGGCGAAGGTGCCCGGATCGGCCTTGTACTGGTTGAGGTAGGTCAACGCGAGCTGCACGTGCGCGGTCACCGACGCGGGATCGAGGTCGATGGCCGAGCGGAACGCCTCGACGGCGCTGCCGAACGCGCCCTGGCACGTGAGCGCTCGGCCCTTGCCGATCAGCGCCGGCACGTTGGCCTCGTCGCGTTTGAGCGCTTCCTGGAAGAAGTACTGGGCGAGCGCACAATCGCCCTGGCCGAAGTAGAAGTCGCCGTCGCGCATCAGATCGTCGACGTCGGGCGTCGCGTCCTGGGCGAACGCACCACCCAACAGGGCGAAGACCGCGAGGACGGTCGCCCAGCGCGCGAAGCGGCGCCGCGGAACGGCGGGCGCGCGGGGGACGGTCGGGCGGGGGAAGGTCGTGTTCAACGTGTCCTCCGTGGGGTTGGGTCGGCGCGAGCGTACCACCGGTCGTACCTTCGCCGGCGCGCCGAGGGGCTCGGACCGCGTCCTGGTGCGGTGCACCACGCCCCGGATCGGGGGCGCGCCGCTCGCGCAACGCCGGGTCGTGCGTCACCCGGCATGATGGCGCCCCGACGTGAGACGGGCGTGTGGCGCGCGCTTCACGCTCGCCTGGGTCCGTACTGCAGCGCAGGACGCCGCCCGGTATCCGGCGCGGCAGTTAGGATGTCCGGGTCCGGCGATCGAGGCCGGCGGGGCAGCCCAACCGAACCGGGACGAACGTCCCGAAATGCTCGAGGCGCGGCGACGGTACGGTGTCGCGCCAACCGGGCGAACCTCCCGCGCCGGGCACGCCTCCGGGCGACCCCACGAAGGATCCACGTGACCGCACCCCACACCCCACACCCGCGCCGCGACCTCGCGACCCTCAGGCTCGTCGTCGTCACCGTCGCCGCCAACGCCCTCGTCATCCTCCAGGGCGCGTTCGTGCGCGCCACCGGTTCGGGCGCCGGGTGCGGACGCCACTGGCCGTTGTGCAACGGCGAGGTCATCCCCCTCGACGCTGGCGTCCACACCGCCATCGAGTTCACCCACCGGGTGTTGTCGCTCGGCGTGCTGATCCTGGGCGTGTGGCTCTTCGCCCGCGTCTGGCGCGACCGGCGCCGGAAGCCCGGGTTGTTCGCCGCCACCGTCGCGGCGACCTTCTTCCTGTTCGTCGAAGCCGGCCTCGGCGCCCTCACGGTCCTGTGGGGGCTCACCGGCGACAACACCACGGTCGCCCGCGGCCTGATGGTCGCGACCCACCTGGTCAACTCGCTGCTGCTCGTCGGTTCGTTGACGGCCGTGTACCTCTACGCCCGGCCGCAGCCGCCGGCGTGGCCGCTGCGCCTCGGGCGGCAGGGGGCGCTCGGCACCGTGCTGGGGGTCGGGCTGGTCGGCATGCTCTTCCTGATGTTCACCGGCGGCATCGCGGCGATGGGGAACACGATGTTCCCGTCGGAGTCGCTCGCTGCGGGGCTCGCGGCCGACCTCGACCCCAACGCCCACCCGTTGATCCGTCTGCGGGTGCTCCACCCGCTCATCGCGGTCACCATCGGCGTCTACCTGTTCCTGGCGCTCGGGACCGCCTGGTGGATCAAGCCCGCGCCCGAAGGGCGCGTGCTGGCCCGCTGGCTCCTGGGCACCTACGTGCTGCAGCTGGGCGTCGGCACGCTCAACCTGGCGCTGCTCGGGCCGATCGTCCTGCAGCTCATCCACCTGGGCCTGGCGGTCGTGGCCTTCGGGTTGCTGGCGGCGCTCTCGATCACCCTCCTCGCCGCCCCCTCCGGCCGCCGCCTGGCGGCCGATGCCCCTGCAGGAGCTTCCCTGACGTGAGCCCCGTCCAAGCCGTCCTCCCCCGCGCCACCTGGCGCGACTACGTCACCCTGACCAAGCCCAAGGTGATCAGCCTGCTGCTGCTCACCACGATCGGGGCGATGTTCATCGCCGCCTCGGGCTACCCGGGCACGTGGCCGCTGCTGGGGTTGTTGGTCGGCGGGTACATGTCGGCGGGCGCCGCGGGCGTCTACAACATGGTCTACGACCGCGACATCGACGGCCGCATGCGCCGCACCGCGCTGCGCCCGACGGTGACGAACGTCGTCCCCACCGCGAACGCCCTCGTGTTCGCGGTCGCCCTGACGCTGGGCAGCTTCCTGATCATCTGGGCGGCGGGCAACCTCCTCGCCGCGTTGCTCTCGTGGGCCGGCATCGCCTTCTACGTGATCGTGTACACGATGTGGCTCAAGCGCGCCACGTGGCAGAACATCGTCATCGGTGGCGCCGCGGGCGCGATCCCGCCGCTCGTCGGTTGGGCGGCCGTCACCGGCGAGTTGTCGCTGCTCGCCTGGCTGCTCTTCACGCTCATCTTCATGTGGACGCCGGTGCACTTCTGGGCCTTGGCGCTGATGATCCAGCGCGACTACGACGCGGTCGGCATCCCCATGGCGCCCAGCGTCATCGGGGAGCGCGCCACGGTCATGCAGATGGTCATGTACGCGCTGCTCACGATCGTGCTGACCGTCATCCCGTTCGCGCTCCACGAGTTCTCGGTCGCCTACCTGGTGGCGGCGCTGCTGCTCAACGTCGTGCTCGCGGTCCGCGTGGCCCGTCTGTTCCTGGTGGCCCGGAGCGGCGTCGCGATCGACCGGGCGACGGCGCTCCCGGTCTACACGTACTCGATGCTCTACCTCGCGCTGCTGTTCCTGGCCATGGCGCTCGACCGCGCGTTCCTCGTCCCGGCCTGAGGCCCCGGCCTTGGCGCGCCATCCGCTCCTCTCCCCCAAGTGGCTCGTCGGCCACGCGTTGGCGCTGACCGTCGTGGTCAGCTTCACGCAGTTCGGGTTCTGGCAGTTGCGGCGCCACGAACAGCGCGTCGAGCGCAACGCGGTCGCCGAGGCGCGGCTGGCGATGGCGCCGGTCGCGCTCGACGAGGCCCTCGAGGAGGCCCTCGCCGAGGTCGCCGCCGGCGCCGCCCCGCGCGACGCCTTCCGTGCGCGCCGCGTGGCGGTGGCGGGGGCGTTCGAGCCCGCCGACGAGGTGCTCCGCCGTCCGGTGAGCCGCGACGGGGCCCCCGGGTACCACGTGGTGACCCCGCTCGCGCTCGCCGACGACCCGCAGGGGCGGCGGCTGTGGGTGGAGCGTGGTTGGGTGCCCCAGGAGCTGAACGCGGTCCCGGCCGATGCGGCGCCGCCGCCCGCCGGTCCGGTCGACGTGATCGGCTGGCTGCGCGAGCCCGACGTGCCGCCGACGGGCTGGGTCGCCGCGTTGGCGCCGCGCGATCCGGCCGAGGGGCGCCTGGACTTCGTGGCGTACGTCGACGTCGAGCGGTTGGCCGATCAGGTGGCCGGGCCGACGGTGCCGGCCGTGCTGCTGCTCGAGGCCGTGGCGCCGCCGTCTCCGGCCACCTTGCCGCTCGCGCCCGAGCCGCCGTCGCTCGGCATCGGCTCCCATCTGGGGTACGCGATCCAGTGGTTCGCCTTCACCGCGATCACCCTCATCGGCTACCCGGCGCTGCTGCAGCGCGTTCGTCGCGAATCACGGGCCGGCTGAAGCGTCCACGACGGTCCGGGACGCGACGTGCGACGAACGCGCGTCAGTCGCGCGCCTCGGCGACCGCCTCGCGCAGCGCCTCCATCAGCGCATCGAACGGCTCTACGAACTTGGCGACGCCCTCGCGTTCCAACGTGGCGGTGACCGCATCGAGGTCGATCCCGAGCTCGGCCAGTTCGGCAAGCTGCGCCGCGGCGGCGTCGAGCCCCTCCTCGAGCCGCAGCTCGGGCTCCCCCTGCGCGCGGTAGGCGTCGAGCGTCTCGCGCGGCAGGGTGGTGACGGTGTCGGCGCCGATCAGCGGCTCGACGTACTTGGTGGCCGGGTAGGCGGGGTCCTTGGTGCCGGTCGAGGCCCACAGCAGCCACTGGGGCCGGGCGCCCAGGGCCGCGAGGCGGGCGAAGCGCTCGCCGCCGAAGGTCTGGCGGTAGCGCTGCCATGCCCCCTTGGCGCTCGCGACGGCGGCCGTCCCCCGAAGCGCGCGCGCCTGGTCGCCGCGTGCCCCTCCGGCCTCGGCGATGCGGTCGAGCACGGGATCGATGGCGACGTCGATGCGCGACAGGAAGAACGAGGCCACCGACGCGATCGCGTCCAGCGGCTCGCCGCGCTCGGCGCGCGCCTCGAGTCCGCGCAGGTACGCCTCGGCGACGTCGGCGTAGCGGTCCAGGCCGAACAGGAGCGTCACGTTGACGTTGATGCCCTCGGAGGTGAGCTGCTCGATCGCCGCGAGCCCCGCCTCGGTCCCGGGGACCTTGACGAAGACGTTGGGGCGGTCGAGGAGCTGCCACAGCCGCCGTGCCTCGGCGACGGTGCCTTCCGCATCGTGCGCGAGGTCGGGGGCGACCTCGAGGGACACGTAGCCGTGGCGTCCGTCCGACGCGCGGTAGCGCTCGCGGAACAGGTCCGCGGCGTTCTGGATGTCTTCGATCACGAGCGTCTCGTAGATCTCGACCACGTCGATCCCGCTCTTGGCGAGGTCGGCGATGGCCTCGTCGTAGTGGTCCGTACGCGCGATGGCCTTCTCGAAGATCGCCGGGTTCGACGTGACGCCGTGGAGGCCGTCCTCGTCGATCAGACGGGCGAGGTCGCCGGTGCGGAGCATGCCGCGACCGAGCTCGTCGAGGTAGACGGATTGCCCGAGCTGGGCGAGCTGGCGTAGGGGGTTCATGCGCTCAGGATACCGCGCGTCGCGCCGGCGGCCGGATCGCGTGCCGATCGCCGGCTCAGCCGATCGTTTCGACCCCGTCGGCGACGACCGACGCGGCGCCGCCGTCCGCCGCCGCCACCTGCAAGCGCACCCGCGGCAGCGGGCGCACCGCCGGACCGCTGACGGCGCGACCGGCGGCCAGCGGGTCGAACACCGAGTAGTGGCAACTGCAGGTCAGCGTCGGGCGGTCGGTGCGGTGGTTGAAGGCGAAGGCGACGAGTTCGAGGTCGGTGTTGAGGTCGACGATGCAGTGCTGGTGCGTGCACACCCGCGAGAACCCGACCAGGTGGACCGCCTCGGCGCCGGCCCCGACCGTGGTGCCCCCCGGCACGGGCTCCGGCACGCGCACCGCCAGGCACGGCAGGCCCGCGACCGCGAAGGGCTCGCTGGTCCAGGGCGCCGCGAAGCGCGCGAGCGGCGCCACGGAGACCGCGGGGGCGTCCGCGAAGACGGGCGGATCGGCCGGCGCGATCTTCGCGAAGTGGATGCGATAGGCCTGCTGGACCCCGTACACGGCGCCGCCCGTCGCCAGCAGCACGGGCAGACGCCACAACCAGTTGCTCAGGCGCCGGCGATCCTCGTCGATCGGCGGTCGGTCGGCCATCGGGCGGCTCAGCGCGGCGCGGCCAGCTCCTGGCCGACCCACCGGACGAGCACCTCGATCTCGGGTTCGGTGAGCGTCGCTCCGAAGCCCGGCATGACGCCGCGTCCGAAGCGGACGACGCTGCGCACGTTCGCCTCGTTGCCGGCGCGGGCGTTGCCCGTCAAGCGCGGTCCGACGCCGCCTTGGCCGGTCGACCCGTGGCACGTGGCGCAGTTCGCGGCATAGAGCGTCGCGCCCACCTCGACGAGCAGCTGCGGGTCCTCGAGGGCGGCCGTGGCGACGGCGGCCGGGTCGGGGGCGTCCGGCGCGGCCGGATCCTCGGCCTCCACCGCCGGCGGTGTCGCGGCCTCGGCGCCGACCGGCGCCGCGGCCACGGTCTCGTTCCCGTCCAGGCGTGCCTGAGCCGCCTCGATCAGGCCCGTCACGCGGCCCGCGGCTTCGACGCCGACGGCGTCCACGTGGGCCTGCCAGGCGCGGACGGCGCCCGCGTCGTCGCCTTGGATCGCGTACGCGTTGCCCAGGAACAGCGTGGCTTGCGGTTCGAGCGCACCCAAGCCGCCGGCCGCCACGGCCGCTCGTTCGAGCACCGCGACGGCGTCGTCGGTGCGGCCGCGTACGAACAGCAGCTGGCCGGTGCGCGCGAGCGCGACGGCCGCGGCCGGGTCGTGGTCCGTGAGGACCTCGAAGTAGAGCTCCACCGCCTGGTCCTGCGCGCCGCTCGACCAGTAGACGTCGGCGAGCGCCAGCAGGTTGTCCGCGGAGCGTTCCTCCGCGAGGGCGGTGGTCGCCGGACCGATCGCTTCGACCAGCTCGAGGCGCGCGATCGCGTCGTCGTCCTGGGCGCCGGCAGGCGTGGCGAGGTAGGCGCGGAAGCCCTCCGCGGACGCTTCGAGGTCGCCGAGCGCGAAGGAGAGCTCGCCGATCGCGAACAGCGTCTCGGGGTCGGTCGGGTCGATGCGGCGCGCTTCGACCAGCAGGTCGCGGGCGTCGGCCAGGTCGGTCGGGACGGTCAGCAGGGCCAGTCGTTTGTAGGCGAGCGCGGGCGGCAGGCCGGTGGCATCGTTCGTGGCCGCAGTGAGGACCCTCCGGTACGTCGCCTCGGCGTTCTCGGCGTCCTGCAAGCCCCAGTACGCGTCCGCGAGCGCCATCAGGTTGCGCACGTCGGGGTCGCGATCGGCGGCGCGCTGCAGGTCGCGCAGTGCTGCCCCCGCCTGGATGTCGGCGTCGAACGAGGCGGTGACGCTCGCCTGGCCCACGCGGGGCAGCACCCAGGTCCCGAGGCTCGCCGCGGTGGCGACCGCGATGCCGAGGAGGCCGAGCGCCCCCCACGGGAGCCGCCGGCTGCGCCCGGGCTTGGGGGCGGGGCGTGCACCGGCGTTCCCGGCGCGCCGCGTCGCCAGCGTCGCCCGTTGGGCCTCGAGCGCGCGCAGGACCTGCCCCGCTTTGGCTTCGTAGCGCGCGCGCAGCGCGTCGCGGCGCGAGGCTTCGAGGTCGGCCCGCCCGTCGAGCTCGCGGATGGCGCGCAACAGGGCGTCGCGCTCCTCTTCGAGGTCGACGAGGACGGGGTCGCGATCGTCCGGGAGCGGGTCGACGGCCTTGCGCGCGAGGAGCGGCACCGCGGCATAGGCGAGGGTGACGAGTAGGAGGAGCACGACGATCACGGACGTGAGCACGGAAGACCTCGGGCGCTTAGGCGCGGGACGTGGGGGCGGGTTCGGTGGCCGGATCGGCCGCGGTGGACGCGGTCGGGTTGGCGGCGGCCAGGGCCGCGCGCACGCGCTCGCGATCGGCTGCGTCGATCTCGGGCACCTCGTCCGCGGCGCGGCGCCAGCGGCGCACGAGCCGCACGAGAAGCACGGCGCCGACGAGCACGGCGAGCGCGGGCAGGATCCACACGATCAGCAGCACGCCGCGCGCGGGCGGGTTGAGGAGGATCCAATCGCCGTAGCGATCCTGGAAGAACGCGAGGATCTCGGCGCGCGAGCGCCCCTCGTTCAGCTGGTCCTGGATGATGACGCGCATCTCGCGCGCGATCGCCGAGCTCGACTCCGAGACCGACTCCGAGACGCACGTGGGGCAGCGCAGCTCGTTGCCGATGGAGAAGACCTCGGGCTCGAACACCTCGGTCTGCGCCCAGGCCAGCGAGGCGAGCGCACCGAGGAGCAGCGCGAGCGCGAACGCTGCACGTCGCACGCCTGCGCGCCGCGGCTGGGCAGGGACGTCGGCGCGCGGTTGCGAAGCAACCGCATGGTGCCGGCGCGCAGCGACACCCGCGCGCGGTTGCGAAGCAACCGCAACGGGTTCGCCCTTCGGGCGAACCCGCGTCACCGGCGCAACCCCGCGATCCGCTCGTCGAGGAGCGCGGTGTCGACCGGCCCGGCGTGTTTGTACGCGACGGTGCCGTCGGCGTGGATGAAGAAGGTCTCGGGGACCCCGAAGAGCCCGAAGGCGATCGAGACCCGCGAATCGTCGTCGATCACGTTCGGGAAGGTGAAGTCGAACTGGTTCAGGAACGAGCGGCCGGCGGCGCGGTTGCCGCGGTCCTGCGTCTGCACGCCGATGAAGGCGACCTCGCCCGCGTAGCGCCGGGCGGCGGCCTCGAGGTGGGGCGCTTCGGCGTAGCAGGGTCCGCACCACGAGGCCCAGAAGTTGATCACCATCGGGAGGCCCTCGCTCGCCTCGATGCTGAGCGTGGGCCCGAACTCGGCGGCGTACCGCTCGTAGAGCGGGAGCGAGAAGCTCGGCAGCGGCCGGCCGATCAGGTTGGACGGGACGTTGCGATCGGGGCTGCCGCGCAGCAGGCCGAACACGAACAGGGCGCCGAGCGCGCCGACGACGGCCACGACGACCAGCACGCGCTTCACGCCGCGGCCCGCTCCCCGATCGGCGCGTCGGCGGTCGCGGTCCGGCGGCTCGCCATCGGGCTCAGCGCCCAGCCCGTGCCGATCGCCATCAGCAACCCACCCAGCCACACCCACACGATCAGCGGGCTGCGGACCACGCGGATGATCACGCCGTCCGCGTTCGGGTCGACCGCGCCGGCGACGCTGAGGTAGAGGTCGTGACCGAAGGTGTAGCGGACGGCCGCGGTGGGCACCGCCATCGTGTTCTGACCGAACATGTTGATGCGCGGGCGGAGCGTCTGGACGACCCGATCGCCTTGCCAGACGGCCACTTCGACGCCCACCGAGGTGCGCCCGGGGACCTGCTCGGCGAAGGGACGGAGGGCCTCGAGCTCGTACTCGGCAGCCGTCACGCGCTCGCCGTAGGGGAGCCGCATCTGCACGTCGGTGCGGTAGCCGGAGGAACCGACGATCCCGAGGGCGAGGACGATCACGCCCAGGTGGACGACCATGCTGCCCACCTTGCGCCGCTGCTCGGAGGCGTAGCGCAGGGTGGTGGCCGCGAGGCCACGCCGCGCGAGCCGCGCCCGCGGCACCACGGCCCCCGCGAGCAGGAGCGCCACGCTGGCGAGGTTCCAGCCGGCGAGGCCGATGGTCAGGACCGGGTACACCGCGCGCATCCCGAGGGCGAGCGCACCGACGACGGCCACGACGAACGCCACGGTCATGATCGCCAGGTTGCGGCGCAGCGACTGGTTCTCCGCCTTGCGCCACGGGAGCAGCGGACCGACGCCCATCAGGAGCAGCACGATCATCCACAGCGGCAGCGAGACCTGGTCGAAGAACGGCGCGCCGACGGTGACGCGGGCGCCGTTGATCGCCTCGACGATCAGCGGGAAGAGCGTGCCGATGAGGACCGCGAAGGTCATCGCGAGGAAGAGCACGTTGACCGTCAGGAACGCCCCTTCGCGGCTCACGGCGGCGTCGAGCTCGGCGCGGTCGCGCACTTGATCCCAGCGCCAGGCGACGAGGCCGAGGCTGCCGATCGCCACGACGAAGAAGAAGCCGAGGAAGACCGGCCCGACCGGTCCATCGCCGAACGCGTGCACGCTCGACACCACCCCGGAGCGAGTGAGGAAGGTGCCCAGGATCGACAGCGCGAAGGTGAGCACGATCAACAGCACGTTCCAGCTCTTGAGCATGCGCCGCCGCTCCTGCACCTGGACGCTGTGCAGGAAGGCGGTGGCGGTCAGCCACGGCATGAAGCTGACGTTCTCGACCGGGTCCCAGGCCCAGTACCCGCCCCAGCCGAGGACCTCGTAGCTCCACCAGCCGCCCGAGATGATCGCCGCGGTCAGGAAGCCCCAGCCGGCGAGCGTCCAGCGGCGCGTCATGGCCATCCATTCGGTGCCGGGCCGGCGGGTGATCAGGGCCGCCATCGCGAAGGCGAAGGGCACCGTCAGCCCGACGAAGCCGAGGTACATGAGCACGGGGTGGACCGCCATCATCCAGTGGTTCTGGAGCAGCGGGTTGGCGCCGGGCCCGTCGAGCGGCGGGTTGGCGAGCACGATGAAGGGGTTCGCGACCAGCACGACCACGCCCAGGAAGAAGACCGTCACCGCCTGCATGATCACGAGCGCCCAGGGGCGCAGGATCGTGTTGGGCGTGGTGGTCGCCATGACCGCGGCGTAGGCGGTCAGGAGCCAGGCCCACAGCAGGATCGAGCCTTCGAGCGCCGCCCACAGGGTGACGACCTTCACCCAGACGGGCGAGTCGATCCGCGAATGCTCGGCGACGTACTTGACGCTGAAGTCGTCGGTGAGGAGCGCGGCGATCATGACCACGACGGCGGTCGTGGCGGCGAGGAAGACGGCCACCGCCGTCAAGCGCGCGGAGGTCTGGAGGCGGGCGTCGCGGCGCACGGCGCCCACGGCGCCGGCCACCATCGCGTAGAGGGCCAGCGCGAGCGCGATGGCGCTGGCGGCCGAGCCGAGGGTTCCGAGTTCGATCAGGTTGTTCATGGGTGCACGTCCGGTCGCCGCCCCCGGGTCGCGGGATCAGGGTTCACTTGAGCGATTCGCGCAGTTCGTCGATGTCGATGTTGCCGTGGTCGGCTTCGTAGACCTCCGAGTGGCGCACGAGGACGTTGTCGGAGACGAAGGTCTCGCCCTCGAAATGCCCCTCGATGACCACCCCGACGTTCTCTTGGAACAGGTCGGGCGGCGCGCCGAAGTGGCGCACCGGATACGAGACCAGACCGTCGGTGACGAGGAAGGTCAGGCGCAGGTCGGACTCGTCGAAGGCCATCGAGTCCTCGGCCACGATGCCGCCCAGCCGCAGCCGGCGTTCGTCGAAGCGACCGGGGTCGGCCGCGTACTCGTTCGGGAGGATGAAGTAGACGAGCGACGTGGCGAGCGCTTGGTAGATCATCGCGCCCGCGACCGCCAAGACGGCGACGCCGGCGACCGCGTAGCCCCACTTTCGCTTCATGACGTTCCCTTCCCTTCACGCTCGAGGAGGGCGCGTGCGCGCTCGTCCTGGAGCAGGCGCCGGCGGCGCCAGTCGAGATAGGCGAGGTAGCCGCCGTAGGCGAGGACCAGCTGGAGCCAGGCGACCGCCACCCAGGTCCAATGCGACCAGTTCTCAAACACGGACGACCCCCTCGGGCGCCGCCGCCTGGGCGGCCGCGCGGGTGCGCTCTTCGTCGAGCTCGGCCTCGATGCGGCCGAGCCGGATCCGGTCGAGCATGAACCCGAGGTAGATGAGCCCGGCGACGACGGTCGTGAACAGCAGCACGGAGAGCATCGTCGGGTCCATGGTCACCCCGGAGCCGTCGAGCGCGACGCTCTTGGCCGGGTGCAGGGTGCGGAACCACTCCGCCGCCAGGTAGTTGAAGGGGAGGCTGGCCGCCGCGACGATCGCGACCACGGCGGAGACCCGCCCGCGCCGCACCGGGTCGTCGATGAGCCCGCGCACGACGAAGTAGCCGACCATGAGCGCGACCATGATGGCCGTGAGCGTGAGCTTGGCGTCCCAGGTCCAGAAGGTGTTGAGCGTCGGTTTGGAGTAGGTCATGCCGCCGACGATCGTCAGCGCCGAGAACAGCAGCCCCATCTCGGCGGACGCCGCGGAGCGCACGTCGTCGATGCGTTTGCCGCGCCACAGGTAGAGGGCGCCGAAGACGGCCGTCAGGCCGACCGCCACGAAGCCGATCCAGGCGACCGACACGTGGGCGTACATGATCCGGATCAGGTCGCCCTGGTTGATGTCGCGGGGGCTGGCCACCAAGCCCAGGTACGCGGCCACGGCGAACAACACCCCGGCGACCCCTAGGTAGACGAGCAGCCACGTGGGGCGGCGGAGACGGGCGGTCGCGTCGATCATCGGTGCACTCCTCCTGAGCGGCGGGACCGCGAGCGGCCCGGTGCGAGACGGGTTCGGCGGGGCACGTCAGGCCTCCACCACGAAGCGGAACAGCGTCGTGCAGGTGACCGCGTACACGAGGTCGAACCCCACGAGCAATCTTAGCCAAGCCCCAGCGAGCTCCGGGTCGCCCGCCACGAGCGCGCCACTGGCGCGCACCGCCGCGAGCAGGATCGGAACCACGACCGGGAACATCAGCACCGGCAGCAGCGACTCCCGCGCCCGCAGGTTCGCCGTGAGGCCAGCGTAGAACACGGCGATGAGGGCGAACCCCAGCGTTCCGGCGACCACCACGCCCACCAGCCCCCAGGCCCCGGGGCCGAGATCGGCGCCGTAGAGGCCGCCGGCGATGGGCAGCAACAGCACTCCGAGCCCCGCCATCAGCAACCAGTTGGCCAGCAGCTTGCCCACGTACACGGCGGCCCGGGGGAGCGGCCAACCGAGCAGGGCCTCGAGCGCGCCGTCCTCGAGGTCGGCCTGCCAGCTCTGCGCCGCGGAGATCACCCCGGCGAAGGCGAGCGCCACCCAGAGCGCGCCCATCGCGCCCGTGCGCATCAGCTGCGGGTCCTGCCCGAAGGCGAAGGCGAGCACGCCCAGGGTCACCGCGGAGAAGAAGACGGTGGCGACCGTGACCGCCTTGGAGCGGGCCTCCTGCAGGAGGTCCTTGCGGGCGATCCAGAGCACGGCGCGCAGGTCGTTCATGCGGCCGCCCCGACCCGTTCGACCACGCGCAGACGGCCGCCCGACACCTCGACGATGGCGTCGGCGGTGCCGCGGCTGCGCGGCAGGTCGTGGGAGGCGAGGAGCACGGTGCGACCGTCGCGGCGCGCTTCGGCGACCAGCGCGTCGACGAGCGCCTGACCGTCCTCGTCGAGGGCGGCGTACGGCTCGTCGAGGAGCCAGACCGGCGCGTTCGCGAGCAGCAGCCGCGCGAGCGCGAGGCGCTTGCGCATCCCGCTCGAGTAGGCCCGCACCAGGTGGTCGGCCGCGCGCGCCAGGCCGACCCGCTCGAGGAGCTCCGCCACGGGGGACGCCTGTGGGTCGAGCCCGCGCAGCGCGGCGGCCAGCCGCAGGTTCTCGCGCCCGGACAACGCCCCGTACGCCCCGCCGAAGACCGGCAGCGACGCCACTCGCGACCGCACCTCGTGCGCCTGGCGGACGACGTCGAAGCCCAGGACGCGGGCCTCGCCGGCGGCGGGCCGCAGCCGCGTCGCCAGCAGGCGCAGCAGGGTGGTCTTGCCCGCACCGTTGGGGCCGTGCAGCGCGACCACGCGGCCGACGCCGACGTCGAGGTCGAGGCCGGCGAGCACGGGGGCGCCACCGTAGCCTTGGACCAGGCCCCGCAGGTGGATGGCGACGCCTTCGGGCGCGGGCGCGTGAGCGTCCGCGCCCGAAGGCGCGCCGTCGGTGGATGGCCCGCTCACAGGCGCGTCCACAGCCAGTCGGGGGTCCACTGGATGAGCAGCGTGTTGAGTCGGGCGAAGGCGCCGGAGACCATCAGCACCCCCACGACGAGCAGCAGCGCGCCGGCGCCGCGCTCGATCCACGGCAGCCACGGTCGCATCCGGCTGGAGACGCGCAGGAAAGGCTCGAGGGCCAGCGCCGCGATCATGAAGGGCACCGCGAGCCCGGCCGCGTACGCGGCGAGCAAGCCGACGCCGCTCGCGAGCGTGCCCGCGGCGCCGGCGGCGGTGAGGATCGCGCCCAGCACGGGTCCGATGCAGGGCGTCCAGCCGAACGCGAAGGCGGCGCCGAGCACGGTGGCGCCCCAGGGTTTGGCGGTGTCGGTGCCCGGACCGAGCGGTCGGCGGGTGTCGCGGTAGAGGAGCGGAAGGCGGACGACGCCGAGCATGACGAGCCCGAAGCCGATCACGAGCACGCCGCCCACGATCGTCAGCGTCCCCTGGTACTCGCGCAGCACGCTGCCCAGGGCGCTCGCCGACGCCCCCATGGCGATGAAGACGAGGGAGAACCCGAGCACGAAGAAGCCGGCATTGCGCAGCACGATCGCCCTGCGCGCCCCCGCCGAACCGCCGACGTACGCGAGGTACGTGGGCACGAGTGGCAGGACGCACGGCGACAGGAACGACAGGATGCCGGCGAGGAAGGCGACGGGGAACGTGGGCATCGGACGTGATCGTACCGGGCGCGGGCGGGGACGTTCCGTCAAGCTTCGTACGGAACGCAGCCCCGCGGAGCGGACCACGGGGCGGCGCGGTGCCTGACCGTCGTCGTGGCGGACGCGGCGACGGCCGAGTCCTCCATGCGGGCTGGTCCTGGACGGGGGCACGGGTTAGCATCCGCCCACCCCGCACCCGCCGCGCAACTTCGGCGCCAACCGCTGGCAGATGTTCCGCCACGTGATCCTGCCGGGCGCGCTGCCGATCGTCTTCAACGGCCTGCGGCTGGCGCTCGGGACCGCGCTGATCGTGATCGTCGCGGTGGAGTTCGTCCGCGCCGACCGCGGCGTGGGCTTCCTGATCTTCTACTACTGGCAGATCCTGGTCACGCCCAAGATGTATGCGGGGCTGTTCGTGGTCATGGCGCTCGGGGTCGGCCTGACCGCGCTCCTGCAGTGGGTGGAGCGGCGCGCGATGCCGTGGCGCAAAGGCTGACGGCGCGCCCTACGGCCACGAACGCGGGCCGGCCCCCCGTGGGGTCCGGCC
>JAABSI010000069.1 GCA_011390455.1 Trueperaceae bacterium | reverse complement strand
CTTGGACGAGGGCGAGGAGCTCGAGGTCGAATGGCGGGATCCGCAGGACGTGTGGAACGACGTGGCGCGCGGCGCGCTGGCGACCAGCATGGTCACGCTCCTGGGCATCCGCCACGCGCTGGCGAGCGACGCGGACCGGAGCCCGCCGTGAACCGCGCGACCGCCGCCGCCGAGGCCGTTCCGCACCGTCGATCGCTCGCCGAGGTGGCGGCCCACCGCGCGGTGCTGGCGCTCGGCAACTTCGACGGCGTCCACTTGGGCCACCGGGCCCTCCTCGGGCTGGCGGGCGCGCGGGCGCGCGCGCTCGGCGCGCCGCTCGTGGTGGTGTCGTTCTTCCCGCCGGCGAAGGTGCTGTTCGGCGACGCCCGCTTCCTGACGAGCGAGGCCGAGAAGCACGTCCTGCTCGCCGAGGCGGGGGCGCACGAGGTGGCGATCGTGCCGTTCACGCACGACTTCGCCAAGACGCCGCCCGAGACCTTCGTCGCCGAGCTCGCGGCCCTGGCGCCGCAGATGATCGTGGTCGGCGAGGACTTCCGCTTCGGCCGTGGGCGCAGCGGCGGCCTCGACCTGCTGCGCTCCGCCGCCGACCACCTCGAGGTGGTGCCGCTGGAGCTCGTCGGCGACGAGGTCGTGAAGTCGAGCGCCGTGCGCGCGGCGCTGACGGCCGGCGACGTGGCGCGGGCAGCGCACCTGCTCGGCGCGCCGTACCGGGTGCACGGACCCGTCGTCGAGGGCGACCGGCGGGGTCGCACGATCGGCTTCCCCACCCTCAACGTCGCCACCGATGCGCGCAAGGCGCTGCCGATCGGGGTCTTCGCGGTGCGCGTCGACACCCCCTCCGGCACCTTCGGGGGCATGGCCAACGTCGGCCCCCGCCCGACCTTCCCCGACGGCGCTCCGGCGCTCGAGGCGCACCTGTTCGACGTCGACCTCGACCTCTACGGACGCGAAGTGACCGTGCACCTGCTCGCGCGTTTGCGGGCGCCGAAGCGGTTCGACGGGGTCGAGTCGCTTCGCGAGCAGTTGCTTCGCGACGCGGCGGACGCGCGGGCGGCCCTCGCGGCGGCGTCCGGCGCGTAGACTCGCCGCATGTTGATCTACGGACGGCACGCCGTCGCCGAGGCGCTGCGCGAGGGCCAGGTCGTGCGCGTCTTCCTCGCGCGCGGGATCGAGCGCAGCGCGCGCGCGGAGTTCTCCGCCGCCGCCCGCGCCGCCGACGTCGCGCTCGAAGAGGTACCGCGCATCGAACTCGACCAGGCGGTGCGCTCGACGCACCACCAGGGCGTCGTCGCGGAGGTCGCCGAGCTCGGCTACGCAGACCCCGAAGCCCCCTTCGACCTCGCGCGCGATCGCGGCGAGCGGCTCCTGCTCGTCTGCCTCGACCACGTCACCGACCCGCGCAACTACGGCGCCATCATCCGCAGCGCCGAAGCGCTGGGGGCGCACGGTGTGGTCAGCGAGGCGCGCCGCAGCGCTCCCCTCTCCCCCGTCGTGGCGAAGACGGCCGCCGGCGCCACCGCCCACCTTCCGCTGCTGCAGGTCACGAACCTCCCGCGCTACCTCGAGGAGCTCAAGGAGCGCGGCGTGTGGGTGTTCGGCAGCGCCGGCGACGGCGAGCGCGCGGTGCGCGACGTCGACTGGGACCGCGACGTCGCCATCGTGATCGGCGCCGAGGGCGAGGGCATGCGCCGACTCGTGCGCGCGCGGTGCGACGAGGTCGTGCGCCTGACGCTGCGCGGCCGCACGAACTCGCTCAACGCGGGGATCGCCACGGCGCTGCTCGTGCACGAGATCGCCAGCGCCCGCGATGCGCTGCCCGGCGCCGACCCCGGTGGCCCCGAGGCCGCACCGGACCAAGGAGCCGTTTGATGGAACCGCACGAACCGCTCGAGACGCGCCACCTGCTCGACCTGGCCTACGTCGCCGATCCGCGACTGGCGCCCGTCGCCGCGGGCGCCCCCCCGACCCTGGCGGTCGCCACCCTCACGACGGTGGTGCCGGGGGAGGGCGAGGCGCCGCCGCGCTACCGCACCCGCCTGCACCGCTTCGACCTCGAGCCGGCGGCGAGCGCCCTCGCCGCGGGCCGGGAGGCTCCGGCGCCGACCGGCGGCCGGCCGCTCACCAGCGGCGAGCGCGACACCGCCCCGCGGTGGTCGCCCGACGGCGCGCGCATCGCCTTCCTGCGCGCGCGCCTCGAACCCTCGGGCGCCTTCGCCCCGGCGCAGCTCGCGGTCATCGACGTGGCGGGCGGCGAGGCGCGCACCCTGACCGAGTGGCCGACCCCCGTGCTCGCCCATGCCTGGCTCGACGAGCGCACGGTGCTCGTGGCGACCCGAGGCGACCGCGTGGACGAGGACGCCAAGCGCGGCCTCGGTCGCACGGTCGACCGCCGGCGGCACCGCATGGACGGCGTGGGCTTCGCCCCGGTCGCGCCGGTCGACCTGGTGCGCGTGCCGGTCGACGGGGCCGAGCCGCGCGTCGTCGCCACGCTGGGCCAGGAACCCCGCGGCCTCACCGTCGTGGTGGTGGACCGCACCGCGCACCTCGCCTGGTTCGCCCCCTTGGACGACGCCGAGCACGACGAAGGGCGCGCGCGCCTGTGGACGGCGACGCTGGGGCGCGGCAAGGCCTCGGCGCCGAGGGACGTGCTCGGCGCCGCGATCGCTGGCGGTTCGCCGGCCTGGTCGTCCGACGGGAAGCAGCTGGCGTTCCTGGCCGCGAACGACCTCCGGAGCCTCGGCCGACCGACGTGCGCCTGGGTGGTCGCGGCGGCGGGCGGCGACCCGGAACGCGTCGGCGACCCCGACGTCGAGGCGAGCCCGTCGGCGGGCGGCGACGCGCGCTACGGCACGTACCCCGCGACCCCGGTGTGGACCGGCGCCGGCGACGCCCTGGTCGTGATCGCCAACCGCGACGGCCGGTCGGGCCTGGAGCGCGTCGCGCTCGGGGCCGGCGGCGGTGCGGACGTCCGCACCGGCGGCGATTTCGTCACCACCGCGTTCGACGGCGACGACCGCTGGACGCTGGCGGTGGTCGAGACCCCCGCCACGCCGGGCGAACTCGTCCTGGTGGGTCCCGACGGCAACACGGCGCGGCTCTCGACCGCAAACGATGCCTGGGTCGAGCGCCATCGTCCGCGCACCTTCGAGGCGCGCGCGCTCGCGCGGTCCGACGGCGGCGAAGTGGCCTACGGCGTCTTGGCCCCCAGGCGCCCGCGCCGCGACCGCGCGATCGTGGTGCAGGTCCACGGCGGCCCGCACACGAACGACGGCTGGGGCTTCCGCTTCGAGTTCCAGCGCCTCGCGGCGGCGGGCTACACGGTCGTGTGGCTCAACCCGCGCGGCAGTTCCTCGTACGGCGAGGTGCACGCGACCGCGATGCTGCGCCGCTACGGCACGATCGACGCGGACGACGTCCTGGCGGTGGTCGACGACGTCCTCGCGCACCACGCGCGACCCGACGCCCCCGTGCACCTCACCGGCGGGTCGTACGGCGGCTTCATGACCAACTGGCTCGTCGGCCACACCGATCGCTTTCAGTCGGCGGTGACGCAGCGCAGCATCTGCAACTGGATCTCGTTCTTCGGTACCGCCGACATCGGCCCGTTCTTCACCGAGGGCGAGGTCGGCGACGCCCCGTGGCTCGACCTCGAGGCGCTGTGGCGCCAGAGCCCGCTGGCCTACGTCGAGCACGTGGTCACGCCCACGCTCGTGCTGCATTCGGAGAACGACCACCGCTGCCCGATCGAGCAGGCCGAACAGTGGTTCGGCGCCCTCAAGCGGCTCGGGCGTGCTGAGACGCGGTTGGTGCGCTTCCCGGACGAGGGGCACGA
Source organism: Trueperaceae bacterium (assembly GCA_011390455.1). The sequence continues at coordinate 11,365 of JAABSI010000069.1, read as the reverse complement.
GCTCTCGCGCAGCGGCCGACCCGACCGCCGCATGCAGCGCATCGATCTGATCTTGGAGTGGTTCCGAGCGCACGCCTGACGCGTCGCAACGAGGGAACGCCCACCGGGTGTGGTACGCTAGCGCGTTGGGTCGCTCGACCGGCATCGACGCATCGTTCGGATCCGGTCTGGTTCCCGCACATCTCACGTGGCGCCGCGCGCGCCAAACCGAAGGCAGGTCTCTGATGCTCTCCCCCGAGAAGAAGAAAGCGGTCGTCGAGAAGTACGGTCGCGACGCCCAGGACACCGGCTCCACGCACGTCCAGGTCGCGCTGCTCACTGCCCGCATCACCGAGCTCTCCGGCCATCTGCAAGAGAACAAGAAGGACCACCACGGTCGCCGCGGACTGCTCACCATGGTGGGCAAGCGCAAGCGGCTGCTGACCTACCTCGAACGCACCGACTACGAGGGCTACAAGGCGCTCATCGCCGACCTCGGCCTGCGGCGCTGACCGTGCCGCCCCGGTCCGCGATCTTCTCGCCGACCGGCCGCTCGCATCGATCGTGGTTCGGGCCCGGAGCCGTCGCGCGTGCGACGGTCTCCGGCCCGGCCTCGTTGCATCCCCACCGCGCCGTCCACGGCGCCCCCGAGGAGAAGGCGTGAACATCCCCCAAGGACATCGCTACACCACCCAACTAGGCGGACGCGAACTGATCATCGAGACCGGCAAGTACGCCAAACAGGTCTCGGGCAGCGTGACCGTCCGCATGGGCGACACCCTGGTGCTCGTCACCGCGCACATGTCGGACGACAAGAGCCCGATGAGCTTCCTGCCGCTCACGGTCGAGTACGAGGAGCGCCACTACGCCGTCGGCAAGATCCCCGGCTCGTTCCTGCGCCGTGAGGGCCGCCCGGCCAACCAAGCGACGCTCAACGCGCGCATCATCGACCGCCAGATCCGTCCGCTCTTCCCGAAGGGGCTGCGCCACGAGATCCAGGTGATCGTCACGGTGCTCTCGGCCGACCAGCAGGTCGACGCCGCCCCGCTCGCCGCGATCGGTGCGTCCGCCGCGCTGTCGCTCTCCGACATCCCCTGGAACGGTCCGGTCGCCTGCACCCACGTCGGCCACATGAACGGCGCGCCGGTCGTCGCCCCGACGTTCCAGCAGCTGATGGACCCGGAGAACCGCCTCGAGCTCACCGTCGCCGCCTCCAAGGACGCGGTGCTGATGGTCGAGGCCTCCGCCGCCGAGCTCGCCGAAGACGCGATGGTCGAAGCGATCACCGCGGCCCAGGAAGCGCTCGCGCCCGTGGTCGAGCTCATCGAGAAGATGCGCAGCGAACACGGCCAACCCAAGCGCGACTTCGAGTCGGTCATCGACGTGCTCGACGAGGACGTGGCCGACCTGACCGCCGCGGCCCGCGCCGCCGACCTCACCGGCACGCTCCGCACCCCCGGCAAGCACGAGCGCTCGGAGGCCACCAAGGCGCTGCGCGACCGGCTGATCGCCGAGCGAATGCCGGACGCCGGTGCCGACGACGCCAAGGAGCGCCTCGCGCAGCTCAAGGCGGCCTTCCGCAAAGTCGAAGCCGCCGAGATGCGCCGCATGGTCGTCGAGGACGGCGTCCGCTCCGACGGCCGCGACGTCCGCACGGTGCGCCCCATCTGGATCGAGACCGGCGTGCTCCCGATGGCGCACGGCTCGGCCGTCTTCACCCGCGGTGAGACCCAGGTCCTGGCGGTCGCCACCCTCGGCACCGGTCGCGACAACCGGCTCGTCGACGACCTCGGGATCGAGAAGTCCGAAGAGTTCATGCTCCACTACAACTTCCCGCCGTTCTCGACCGGTGAGGCCAAGCGCCTGCGCGGCGTCGGCCGCCGCGAGCTCGGCCACGGCAACCTGGCGAAGCGCGCGCTCGTGCGCCAGGTGCCGACCAAGGAGACCTTCCCGTACGTCATCCGGGTGGTCGGCGAGACGCTCGAGTCGAACGGCTCGTCGTCGATGGCGACCGTCTGCGCCGGATCGTTGGCGCTGATGGACGCGGGCGTGCCGCTGGCGAAGCCGGTCGCCGGCATCGCCATGGGCCTGGTCATGGAGGGCGAACGCTACGCGGTCCTCTCCGACATCCTCGGCAGCGAGGACGCGCTCGGCGACATGGACTTCAAGGTGTGCGGCACGCGCGACGGGGTCACCGCCCTGCAGATGGACATCAAGATCGGCGGCATCACCCCGCAGATCATGCGCGAGGCGCTGGCCCAGGCCCGCGAGGGCCGCGTGCACATCCTCGAGACGATGAAGCAAGTGCTCGACGCGCCCCGCGAGCAGGTCTCCATGCGCGCGCCGCGCATCCTCACCATCAAGATCCCGAGCGACAAGATCGGCTCGATCATCGGACCCGGCGGCAAGCAGATCCGCGAGCTCGAGGCGATGGGCGCCAAGGTGGAGATCGAAGAGGACGGCACCGTCCGCATCTACTCCGACGACGCCGAGGCCGCCGAAGCGGTGCGCGAGCGCATCAAGGCGATGACGGCGACCGCCGAGCTCGGCAAGATCTACGACGGCGTGGTGGCCAAGGTGGTCGACTTCGGCGCCTTCATCACCCTGTTCCCCGGCACCGACGGGCTGCTGCACATCTCGCAGATGGCCGAGGGGCGCGTCGAGCAGGTCTCCGACGTCCTCAAGGAAGGCGACCGGCTCCAGGTCAAGGTCAACACGATCGACGACCGCGGCAAGATCGACCTGGTGCGCCCGGAGCTCGAGGGCCTGATCGCGCCGCGCCGGCCCGCCGGCCCGCGCGGTCCGCGCCGCGATGGCGACCGTGGCCCTCGCCGCGACGGCGACCGCGGTCCCCGCGGCCCTCGGCGCGACTGACGTCTGAGGCGGGTGGGGGCGCCATCGCCCCCACCCGTCCGCACGCATTTGGCGTCCGGACGACGATCGGCCCCACCCTTATCGGGGCCGCCGGCGGTCATCACGAGACCACCCGCGTTCGGGAACGGAAAGGGTCCATCCCATGGCACGAAGAGGTTCCCGCAAGGGCGACCGCCCCGACGAGGGCGGCGCCAACCAAGCCGATCGCAAGCTCGAGTACATCCCCTTCGGGGGGCTCGGCGAGATCGGCAAGAACATGGCCGCGTTCCGCTACGAGGACGAGATCCTCATGGTGGACGGCGGTCTCGCCTTCCCCGACGCCGACATGCTCGGCGTCGACATCCTGGTCCCCAAGATCGACTGGCTGGTCGAGCACGCCCACCAGATCAAGGGCTGGGTGCTGACCCACGGCCACGAAGACCACATCGGCGGCCTCCCCTACATGCTCAAGCAGCTGCCCAAGAAGATCCCGATGTACGGGGCGAAGCTCACGCTGGGCCTCCTGCGCGGCAAGTTCGAGGAGTTCAAGCTCAAGGAGAGCGACGTCGACCTCCACGAGATCACGACCGACGAGCGGATCAAGATCGGCTCGCACTTCACCGTCGACATGTTCCGCATGACCCACTCGATCCCCGACAACTCGGGCATGGTCATCCACACGCCGATCGGTCGCATCGTCTACACCGGCGACTTCAAGCTCGATTACCATCCGGCCGACGGCCAGACGAGCCACCTGCACAAGATCGCCGAGGCCGGCCGCGACGGCGTCCTCCTGCTGATCAGCGACTCGACGAACGCCGAGCGCCCGGGCACCACGATGAGCGAGTACGACGTCAAGGGCGCGATCAACCAGATCATGGCCAAGGCGCCCGGCCGCGTGATCGTCACCACCTTCAGCTCGCACGTCCACCGGCTCCAGAACATCATCACCGTCGCCGAGCAGTACGACCGGCGGATCGTGATGGAGGGGCGCTCGATGATCAAGGTGGCGCGGATCGCGCAGGAGCTCGGGTACCTCAAGCTGCGGCAGCCCTTCGTGGAGGCCGACAAGCTCGACGGCATCCAGGACGACAAGCTGCTCTTCCTGTGCACCGGTTCGCAGGGCCAGCCGATGGCGGCGCTCGCGCGCCTCGCGGCCGGCACCCACCGCAAGATCACGCTCAAGCGCGGCGACACCGTGATCATGTCCTCGAACCCGATCCCGGGCAACGAAGAGGCCGTGAACCGCGTGATCAACCAGCTCTACGAGCGCGACATCACCGTCTTCTACCCGCCCGAGTTCAAGGTCCACGTGTCCGGCCACGCCTCGCGCGAGGAGCTGAAGCTGGTGTTCGACCTCGCCCGCCCCCGCTTCTTCATCCCGTGGCACGGCGAGCCGCGCCACCAGGTCAACCACCTGCGCTTGGCCGAGGGTATGCCGCGCCCGCCCAAGAAGGCGATCATCCCGCGCAACGGCGACATCGTGACCATCACCAAGGACGACATGAAGGTGACCGGCCAGATCGAGACCGGCATCATCTACATCGACTCGGTGGGCAAGAGCACCGACGAGATCGACGAGCCGATCATCCGCGACCGCCAGATGCTCTCCGAGGAGGGCATCGTGGTGATCATGGCCGTCGCGAGCCGCCAGGCGAGCGTCGAGGTCATCACCCGCGGCGTCGCCCAGGGCAACAACGGCGTGATCAAGGAGATCGAGAAGATGGCGCTCGACGCCGTCCAGCGCGGGGTCAAGGAGAAGCGCCGGCTGCAGGACATCCGCGACGACATCTTCTACCCGGTGCGGCGCTACCTGCGCAAAGCGACGGGCCGCAACCCGCTCATCCTGCCGACGGTGCTCGAGGGGTAGCGCCGCAGTTCCCGCGCGATCGCGAACAAGGAGGGGCCCGCCGGTTGGCGGGCCCCGAATGCTGCCTGGGTCGGCCCTCCGGTACGTTGCGTACCGGAGGGCCGAACGAACTCAGTTCTTGCTGCGCGCGATGGAGATGGTTGGCGAGGTCCAGGTCTCCCAGTGCGCGGGGTTGCTCGGATCCCCGAGCGCCTTCAGCACCGACAGCTTGAGCTGGTAGTCCCCCATCGGCAGCGTCGTGCGCCGACCGTTGACCTTGGCCGAGCCGTCCCACTCGAAGGCGAAGAAGCCGGTGGGCGTGCTGTTGCGGTAGAAGTACTCGAGCTCGATGACGCCGAGGTCGCGAGCGCCGCCGACCTGGCGCAGGGGCACGATCTCGAGCTTCGTGACCTGCGAGTAGTGCTCGAAGTGGGCGAGGACGTACGCGATGTCGTCGCCCTTCATGGTGTAGCGGGCGCCGTCGGGTTGGTTGAAGAACGAGTCGTCCTCGAGGGTCGCCAGCCACGGGAAGCCGAAGCCGGTCGGCACCAGGACCTCGAGCACCTGGTAATCGCCGGAGAAGCCGGCGTAGGGCACGCGGTGGGCGATGGCGCCGTCCGGGGCCAAGAACTCGATGTAGCCGCCCGCGATCAGGGACGGGAGTTGGTACGGATCGGTGATCGTCACCGAGACGGTCGCGCTCCCGCCGGCCGGTACCGTGACGGACGGGGCACCGAAGGTCACCGTGAAGGGAGCAGTGCCGAACGATGGGAAGTATGTGTTGAATGCCGTAACTGAGGCAGCCTGGGCGTTCAGCCCGTAGGTGACGTCTTCGTCCCCATCGTTCCAGACCGTCAGCGTCGTCGTGAAGGGACCGACCTCGGTCTCGCCCAGCGACAGCTTGGCAGGCGTCACGGACGTCTCGGCCAGGATGCTGCGCGGGATGTTGATCATGCCGGCGCCCTGGCGGTGCACGAAGTCGAGGCCAAGGGTGGGGTCAAGGCTGGACGGCTTCGGGTCAGCGTTGTTCTGCAACAGGGTGATGACGTCCTCGGCGGCGGTGTCGGGCCGGGCCTCGAGCAGCAGCGCGACGGCACCGGCGACGTGCGGCGCGGACATCGACGTGCCGCTCAGGACCGCGTAGCCGCCGAGGGCCAGCGGGTAGGTCGAGCGGATGAGGCCGCCGGGCGCGCCGAGGTCCGGCTTGAGCGTGAGGTCGGGCGCAAGACCGTAGGAGCTGAACGAGGAGATCAGGTCGCCGGTCGGGTTCGGGAACAGGGCGCTGCCGTCGAGCCAGGCGAGGAGGATCGGGGCGGCTTGGGCAGCGATGAACTCGCCGTCCTCCCCCGCGATGCTCACGACGGGGACACCAACGGGAACGCCGGCCAGGGTGCCGGCAAAGGGACCCGGAGCGTTGTTGAAGATCACGACGGCGGTGGCGCCTGCGGTCTCGGCGTTGACGGCCTTCTCGGAGAAGGCGCAGGCTCCCCGCACGACCAGGGCGACCTTACCCGCCGGATCTTCGACCAAGGGATCGACGTTGCATGCGCGTCCGACGAACACGACCTCTTCGGTACCGCTCGTGGGAGGGTCGAGTGCATCGGTCAGCGTCGCGTGGCCGATCGTCCGACCGGCCACCTCGAGCAGGTTCTGCTCGAGGAACGTGTTGTCGTACGACGCCACCCCGATGACCTTCTCGCCGACGCCGGGCGCGCCAGCCGAGTAGACGCCGGTGCCGCCGCTGTTGCCGATCGAGGCCACGACGACGACGCCTGCGTCGACCAGGGCGTTCGAGGCGACGGCCGACGGGTACTGCGGCCACTGGAACGCCGCGCCGAGCGACATGTTCACGACGTCCATGCCGTCGAGGTAGGCGCGCTCCAGCGCGGCGACGATGAGGTCGGCGGTCGATGAGCCCTCGCAGCCGAAGACGCGGTAGGCACCGAACTCGACCTCCGGTGCCACGCCGAGAACGCGACCAGCCGCGGGGTCGCCGTCCGCGCCGACGATGCCCGCCACGTGCGTCCCGTGGCCGTTGCAATCCATTGGGTCGGGGTCGGGCACCGGCACGTCGTTTGCCGGATCGCCCGCGTTGTACGCGTCGCCGACGAAGTCCCATCCGTAGGTCACTCGAGCGCCCCAGCCAGCGCCCAGGTCGGGGTGCATGTAGTCGATGCCCGTGTCGATGATGCCTACCCGGATGCCCTCGCCGGACAGCCCCATCGTGTCCTGCGCGAACCGCGCGCCGGTCATGTCGAGCGCCGTCTGCATGTCGGGCAGCGTGGTGTCACCGGGCTCTGGGGCGTCGATGGTCACGACGGGGAACACGGCTACGACCCCAGGAAGCTTCGCCAACTTGCCGATCTCGGACGGCGTCGCCACCACCGACATTCCATTGAACAGGGTCTCGAAGCTGAGCCGTTCGGCGTACACGATGTCCTCGGCCGCCGCCGCCCGCCGGAACGACGCGCGCTCGTTGGCCATCGCATTGGCGCGCCCACCCTTGACCGAGGGCTGGCCCGAGAACTGCACGAACCAGGCCGAGGGTGTCTCGTCGACCATAGATCCATCAAACTCGTTACCCAAGGTACCGAGGAACCTAGGCGCTTCGACGCTCTGCGCCCCGAGCCCCACCTCCGGACCTGCGTCTTGCTCCAACGCCTGCTGCTGAAGCCCACCGCAGGCCGTGAGCACGCCGGCCAAGAACACCAGGACCATCCATGCCACCATCCGCCTCATGGTCTCGCCTCCTCATCCGAATGCCGCGGTTGATCTCACGGCACCACCCCATCCACGGCATCGGCATCCGTCGCGGGCAGCGTCGATACCTCGACGCCCAACCCTCACCGTGTTGGATTTCTCACAATACACCCATCTTCACGTCGGTGCGGGCAGAAGCCTCGCGCCCCATTGGCGTCGTGTACGCTCCCGAACCGCTCAAGGAGCCATAGCGGCCGGCAGCGCCGCCGGGCATGGGGACATTCGACCGTACGAACCGCGTCGCATCCATGCTGCCAAAAAACTCGGGTCCCATATCCGTGTTTAAGGAGGACGTGCATGCCAGGCACCGCCCACCACCTTCCGTCCATCGCTTGGCTCTCCACTGTCGCCCTCGTCGCGACGCTCAGCCTCGCGCCCGTCAGCGCGCCCATCGCGCTGACGGCTTGACGACCCATAGGAGTATCGGTTGCTCCATACGCGCAGCGGCGGGCGAGGAACTCGGTTCCTCGCCCGCCGCGCTCGATCAGGGGTCCGTTCGCGTCGCCCACCACGCGGCTACACGCTCCAAGGCAACGAGGGTGCCCGCGCGCGCCGGCGCGATCAGGTCGTCTTCGATCAGCAGGGCGTCGTTCACGCGCCGCTGGCAGTCCCAACCGGGCGCCGGCACCGGCGCGCCGTCGCGCCACAACGCGATGGCGCGGTCCAGCGGCACCTCGTAGAGCACCTCGACCTCGTCGCACGGAAGGACGAAGGCGTCGAGCGGCTGATCGACGATCGCCACCAGCTCGTCCTGCCACTCGCGGTCCAGGCGCCCGTCCGGGTAGCGGCGCTCGGACGGGAAGCGCCCCAGGTGGACGACATCGCCGAAGTCCAGGGCCACCCCGAGCTCTTCCTCGGCCTCGCGCAGTCCGGCGAGCCACGTCTCCCCCGCGGCCAAGTGCCCGCCGACGCTGACGTCGACCTTGCCGCCGCCCAGGTCTTTCCCCCGCGCCCGGCGTTGCAGAACGACGGCGCCGTCCGGCGTGAGCACCCACACGTGCACCGCGCCGTGCCAGACGCCCTCGGCATGCGCCCGCTCGCGGGTGATCGCGATCCCGGTGGGGCGACCGTCGGCGTCCAGGGCGTCGAGCATCTCGGATCCGCTCGTCGAATCGCTCATCGCGTCGGAGCCTACCGCGCACCGCGTGGGCGTGTCCCGCGGCCCGAGCCCACGCTCGGTTGACGCGCTGCGTCCTCGACACGTATCCTTCGGGGCGTTCGCGCGCGGCCGATGCCGCCGCGTCGCGGTCTCCTCGGGGTGTAGCGCAGCCTGGTAGCGCACTTGACTGGGGGTCAAGTGGTCGTCGGTTCAAATCCGGCCACCCCGACCAAATCGAACGGTGGCCGAGGCGCGTGCGCCTCGGCCACCGTTCGTTCCGTCGTGCGGGTCGACGTCCCGTCCGTTGGATCGGATCGGCCGCTCCCGCTTGCCGACCCCGGTGCGAGTGCGAGCGGTGGCATCCTCGGCAATTGCCCCGTCGCTCGGTGAAGCGCGTGGGGCCTTCGCCTCACGCCCCTGGCGCTTGCCTCGACATGGCCCGGATCTCTTCGCGCAAGGCGATCACCTCGTCCCGCAGGCCCGCCAGTTGCTTGGCCCCAGCCAACTCGGCGTCGTCGCTGTCGGCGTCGCGGCCGACGAAGAAGGTCGCGAGCGCCCCCGTCACGTAGCCGAAGACGCCGAACGCGTAGAGCGCGAGGAAGAGGCACAGCACGCGCCCCTCGGCCGTCTCCGGCCAATACTGCGAGCCCATCGTCGTCATGAGCATGGCCGTCCACCACAGCGACTCGCCGTAGTTGCTCGGTCCGCCAGGTACCTCGCTCTCGAAGGCGTACATCCCGGCCGCGCCGGCGAAGGTGACCAACAGCGTCAGGGCGAGCACGTACCCGAAACCTCGCCGACTCAGGCTCGCGCCCAGCGCCTTCATCCCGCGGTTCAGCGAACTGATGACGCGAACCAGGCGCAACCCCCGGCCAGTGCGGGCCAGACGGAGCAACCGGAAGGCGCGGGTGACCCGGAAGAGCCGCAAGGCGGGGATCAGGAGCGACACGGCCGTCAGCCAGTTGCGTTTGAAGTAGTCGACCTTGCCGGGGGCCAGGACCAACTTCACGCCGAAATCGAGGATGAAGACGACCCAGATGATCGTGCCGAGCACGTTGAACAGCGGGCTCTCGCCGCGAATCAACTCCACGACCAGCAGCACCAACCAGACGAACGCGAGCACGAGCATCGGCGCCTCGAGCCAGTCCTCCAGACGCTGGAGGAGCTCGTAGCGGTCTCGGGTCAGGTCCTCCGCTTCCCGGGCCTTCGCGTCCGACTGCTCGCTAGGATCTCGGTCGCTCATCGGAGGTCCTCGCGTTCGACCCACCCGCTTCGTCCCATCCTGCACCCCGGCCCTGACCCCCTCTGGCTGGACCGCCGCCCTGACCGTCTCGCGACGGACAGCGTGCTCGACGTACCCGTTTGCTCCACATCGGCAGGATACACGGGCCCAAACCACACCCGCGGGCACGTGCGGTGACCCGTGCCGACAGAACCTCTGGACTATCTGCGGTCGTCGCCCCCGACGTTCCGAGCACCCCGGCCGATGTGGGACATCCGTTAGCAGCCCTGACGCATACTCTGGGTGCAGGACGCGCCGACGTCCGACCCGCCGTTGGGCGCTTGGGTCGGATCGAGCGATCCCCGCGACGCGACGCCCCCGGGCCCGCGCCAAGCGCCCCCCGACGAACGCAGAAACGTTCGGAGGCGATGAACCGAGGATCCCTATCTGGGCATCATGGGACTCGGGGAGCCAGTGATGCAACCGGCCGAATGGAGTCTGCACCGCGCGAAGGTACGTGGCGAGCGGTCGCAGCACGCAGACCGACGCCGCGGGCCCCAGGGCACCGCAGGCGACACCGACAATAGGTTGCATCCCGACCACACTAAGGAGTGGTTTGGATGCGTCTTCACGACCTCTCGAAGGTCCTCGCGCTGTGCTTGGCGCTGGTCGTCCCCCACGGGGGCGCCCTAGCCCAAGGAACCGCGTCCCACCAGGTCTCCGTATCGATTCCGACGGTGCTCCGCATGCGCATCGACGACGCCACGACCCGCGATCGCTCCGCGCTCGACGTCGCCGTCACGGTCGCCGGCGACCGCGTCCGGATCAACCCCGGAAGCACCCGCATCGAGGTCCGCGCGAACGCCGACTGGGCGCTCGACGTCCGGTACCGGGCGGCCTCCAACGCGGCCACCGTTCCCCTGGGCGCCACGCTCGACGGGACCACGTGGCACCGCCTCGCGGGCGGTACGCGGCTCGCCACCGGCTCGGCGACCGATGGATGGCGCGCGTTCGAGGTCACGTACGGGCTGCTCCGTTCGCTTTCCGATGGAACGTATCGAGGAACCGTCGTCTACACCTTGACCCAGCCCTGAGCGCGTCCCTGACACCCGCTGTGGGGTTCTTCACACGACCTAGGTCAAGTTCGACCGTGTGAAGAACCCCACGCCCGTGTCGGTTAGAAAGTAAGAGCCCGGTCAGAGCGCCTCGGTCATCCTGCGTGGCATCTCAACCGGCGCCGCAAACCAACCCGCGGTCGCCCGCCCTTCGGAAGCGATGAACTCGAGCCCGCAACTTGGGCGCTTGGACTCGAGGGAGCTAGTAGCGCAACCGGCCGAAGTACCGGAGGGTCATCATGAAGAAGTTCCTCGTCTCTGCCCTGGCCATGTTCGTCCTCGCCTCGTTTGGGTCGGTGTTCGCGCAGAACAATGAGGTCGATCACGAGGTCCGGGTCTCCATCCCAGAAGTCCTCATGCTTCGCTTCACGCTCGGCGCTTCCAACGCCGCCGTCGCGACCAACCTCGCCATCGAGTTCGACCTTAACGGCGATTTGGCCTACGACGCTTGGCTCGCCGCCGCGAACCCCGCTGCGACCTTCGAGACC
>JAABSI010000068.1 GCA_011390455.1 Trueperaceae bacterium | reverse complement strand
CAGACGGAGCACGGGCTGCTGCGCGCCTGGCTCGAGCTCGAAGCGGGCACCCTGCTCGACCTGGGGGTCGGTCGTGGCTTCTGACGTCCGGCGCGCCGGTCTGCTCCTCGCCATCGCCTCGGTCGCGCTCCTCGCCGCCTGCGGCGGTCTGAACGGAGCCGGCTCGCCCGACGCGCCGCGCCCCGAGTTCATGACGGCGCGCGTCGACCTGACGCCCGGCGTCGACCCCTTCGCCGCTCCGAGCAGCAGCGACCCGACGATCGACGCCCCCCGCCACTGGTACGTCGAGGTGGCCGCCGTGCCGCTCGTCGACGGCGGCAACCGCTCGGCCGTGAACGCCGCCGTCGCGCAGGTCCAGGCGGCGGCCGACGCCGCGGGCGTGGCGCTCGCGCACCGCTTCACCTTCGGCACCTTCGGCACCGGCTTCTCGGCCGAGCTCGACCCGAACCAGGTCGCGGCCCTCGCCAACCTCCCCGGCGTCGTGTCGATCAGCCCCGTCGGCATCATCCCCGCCCCCGAGGTGTCGCGCCACGACCCGGGCGCGCTGACGCCCGACATGATCACGGCGCTCGGCATGACCGGCGCCGACGCGGTGCAGAGCGAGGGCGGCTTCGACGGCAGCGGCGTTCGCGTCGGCATCGTCGACACCGGGATCATGCTCGAGCACCCCGAGTTCGCCGGGCGGATCGTCGCCGGCTACGACTTCGTCGGCGACCTCTACAACGCCAGCAGCCCGGTCTTCGACGCCCCGGCGGGCGAGGGCGTGGGCGCCGCCGAGAACGTCCGCGTGGGCGGCGGTGATTGCAACGGCCACGGCACCCACGTGGCGGGGATCGTCGGCGCGGGTGGCGTCGGCATGACCGGCGTCGCGCCCGGCGTGGGCCTCGGCGCGTACCGCGTCTTCGGCTGCGAGGGTTCGACCCACTCCGACGTGGTGCTGGCCGCCGTCGAGCGCGCCTTCGCCGACGGCATGGACGTGGTCAACCTGTCGCTCGGCAGCAACAACGGCTGGCCCCAGGACTTCTCCTCGCAGTCGCTCTCGCGGATGATGGACTTCGGCATGGTGCCGGTCGCCTCGGCCGGCAACAACGGGGCCAACGGCACCTGGACCATCGGCGCCCCCGGCGCCGGCGCCGACGTGATCACCGTCGCGTCGATCGACAACACCGACGTCACCCTCGCGTCCTTCCTCGTGGGCGCCCAGAGCTTCGGGTACAGCGTCTTCGACGGCTCCGACCAGCCGCCCACCACCGGCACCTCGAACCCGATCAGCTACGCGGGCTTCGGCTGCGACGCGGCCGACTTCGTCGACTTCCCGACCGGCGACGTGGCCCTCGTCGACCGCGGCAACTGCGCCTTCTCGGTGAAGCACGGCCACGCGGTCGCCGCAGGGGCGAGCGCGGTGCTGATCGCCAACAACGTCGCCGGGGGCGTGGTCCTCGGCACCTTGGGCGGCTCGTTCCCCGGGACGGCGCCCGCGTTGGGGCTGTCGCAGGACGACGGCGCCACCATCCTCGGGCTCCTGGGCGGCGCCGACGTCACGCTGACGTGGACCGACGCGACCATCCAGGTCGACTCGGGCACCGGGTTCCTCGCCTCGTCGTTCAGCTCGTACGGGCTGGCGCCCGACCTGGCGCTCAAGCCCGACCTGGCGGCCCCCGGTGGCTTCATCTACTCGTCGATGATCGTCGGCGCCGCACCCGGCGTGGCCGGGACCCCCGGCTACGAGGTCCTCAGCGGCACCTCGATGGCTTCCCCGCACGTTGCTGGCGCGGTGGCGCTGATGCTCGAGGCGCGCCCCGACGTACCGCCGCACCGGGTGCGCGACCATCTGCAGAACGCGTCTTTCCCCGTCACGTGGTTCGGCGGGCAGCCCTTCGCCGACCTCGTCCTGCTCGAGTCGGTGCACCGCCAGGGCGCGGGCCTGATCGACGTCGGCGTCGCCATCGACAGCTACACGCAGGCATCGCCGGCCAAGCTGGCGCTCGGCGAGACCGCCGACGGCCCCTTCGTCGACGTGATCACCATCCGCAACGACTCGGGCAACGCCGCCGAGTACGTCCTCACCCAGATCGAGGCCTTCAGCGCCATCCCGGTGAACACGAACGGCCTCTCGTGGGACCCCGGCTTCGGCTTCGCACCGCCGCTGGTCGAGTACTTCGAGCTTCGCGACAGCGGCTTCTTCGACCCGATCGACTCCGTCGTCGTGCCCGCGGGGGGCGTGGCCTCGTTCCAGGTGCGCATCACCGCGAACCCGGACGCGCCGGATGGCACGATCCAGGGGACGTACCTCCTGTTCCTGCCGATCGCAGGCGGACCGGGCATCACCGAGATCCTGGTTCCCGCCGCCGGTTACGTCGGCGACTACCAGGCGCTCCCCACCGTGGCCTTCGCCCCGGAACTCGTCGTGCTCTTCGGGGGCGACCTCTTCCTGGTCGACCCGGAATGGGCCTACACGATGGAGGGCGAGGACTTCCCGTTCTTCGCGATCGGGCTGTTCCACGGCGCCCAGACGATGACCGCCGAGATCGTCCCGCTCGACCCGCTGCGCACCTGGATGGGCGCGCAGCCGGCCTTCGAGTTCGACCTGGTCCGCCGCAACAACGTCGGCGACCTCAGCGCGTACGGGCTGGGCGACTTCGACGCCTCGGTCCTGCCGAACGGCGCCTACCGCTTCCGGGTGACGCTGCTGAAGGCCGGCGGCGACCCCGCCAACGCGGCGCACTACGAGGTCGTCGAGTCGCCGGTCTTCTACATCGACCGGACGCTCACGTTCTGACGGTCGTGCCCGACGCGCCGCGAGGCGCCTAGACGAAGCAGGAGGCCCGCCGAACTCGGCGGGCCTCCTGCGTTCGGGCGTCAGGTGGAGCGGTCGGGACGCGTTCAGGCCCGTTGGCCAACTGGGAGGATGGCCACGTCGTACGCCGCGACGAGCGGGTCCGCTGTTGCGATGGGCACGCCCAGGTGCCGTGCCTGCGCGACGAGCAAACGGTCGAATGGATCGCGGTGGAGGAGGGGCAGGTCGGCGACCGCCAGCGCGTGCGCGGCCTCGATCGGCACGGACACGACGCCCGTGCGTCGCATGCGCTCGGGGACGTACCGAGACGCGGGGAGCGGAAGCTCCATGCGGCCCACGGAGGTCTTGATGGCGATCTCCCACACGCTGGCTGCGGAAAGGAGCAACTCGTTGCGGGTGTCTTCCAGGACGGGGGCCGCATGGCCGAGGCGCTCGGGCGCTGCGAGCATCCACAGCCATACGTGCGTATCGAGCAGCACCCTCATTCCGATTCGCCGGACTCGAACGCTGCGAGCACGTCGGGTGGAAGTGGCTCGTCGAAGTCGTCTGGGACGATCAGGACGCCGCGGTCGAACCCGAGCTCGCGTGCGACCGCCGGAACGTACGCGACGATCCGTGCGACCGGTACGGAGCCTCGCAGCACGATGATCTCTTCGCCGGCTTCGGCCTCGCGGACCAGCTTGGAGAACTGCGTCTTGGCTTCGTGCATCCCGACCTTGCGCATGCCTCGAGCGTAGCGCACGCGAACCGACTTAGTCCAAAGACTTAGTCCGTGGGTGCCTTGGCCGCGATCGCCGGCCGTTCAGCGCTCCAGCAGCTTCAGCAAGTACCGCCCATAAGCCGTCTTGGCCAGCGGTTCGGCGAGCGCCCGCAGTTGCGCGTCCTCGATCCAACCGTTGCGCCAGGCGACCTCCTCGGGCGCGCCGATCTTGAGCCCCTGGCGCTGCTCGACGGTCTCGACGAAGGTCGCCGCCTGCAGCAGGCTCTCGTGGGTGCCGGTGTCGAGCCAGGCGAAGCCGCGGCCGAGCTCCTCCACGTGCAGCTGCCCCTGATGCAGGTAGCGCCGGTTGAGGTCGGTGATCTCGAGCTCGCCGCGGGCGCTCGGCGCCTGCGCGCGGGCGTACGCCGGCGCGTGGGCGTCGTAGAAGTACAGCCCGGTCACCGCGACGTCGCTGGGTGGGTGCTCGGGCTTCTCGACCAGGTCGGTGGCGACGCCGTCGGGCCCGTAGGCGACCACGCCGTAGCGGCGCGCGTCCTCGACGCGGTAGCCGAACACCGTGGCGCCCTCCTGGCGTGCGTTCGCGCGCCGCAGGCGTTCGGTGAAGCCGTAGCCGAAGAAGAGGTTGTCGCCCAGGACCAGGGCGCTCGGGCGGCCCTCCAGGAACGGCTCGGCGATCGTCAGCGCCTGCGCCAGCCCCTCGGGGCGCGGCTGCTCGGCGTAGGCGAGGCGCATGCCCCAGGCCGAGCCGTCGCCCAACAGGCGCTCGAAGAGCGGCAGGTCGTGCGGCGTGCTGATGACCAGCACCTCGCGGATGCCGGCCAGCATCAGCACCGAGAGCGGGTAATAGACCATCGGCTTGTCGTAGACAGGTAGCAATTGTTTACTTATGGCCAAAGTTGCAGGATGCAAGCGTGTGCCGGATCCGCCGGCCAGGACGATGCCGCGGCGCTCGCCCGTGCTCACGCGCCGCCGCCCGTCCCGGTCCCGATGCGGCGCAGGCCCTCCGCGCCGACGCGCCGGCGCACCCAGTCGGCGTGGGCCAGGTACCAGTCGACGGTCTCGGCGAGCCCCTCCTCGAAGGTGCGCGCGGGCGCCCAGCCGAGGCCCTCGGCGGCGCTCGCCGCGTCGATCGCGTAGCGGTGGTCGTGGCCGGGGCGGTCGGTGACGAAGGCGATCAGGTCCTCGTGCGGCGCCGCGTCGGGAAGGCGGTCGTCGAGGAGCATGCAGAGCGTGCGGACGACGTCGAGGTTGGTGCGCTCCGCGCCGCCGCCGAACAGGTAGGTGGCGCCCGGGGCCCCGTGCAGCGCCGCGTCGAGGAGGCCGCGCGCGTGGTCGTCGACGTGGAGCCAGTCGCGCACGTTGAGGCCGCGCCCGTAGACCGGCAGGGGATCGCCGGCCACCGCGCGCAGGATCATGTGCGGGATCAGCTTCTCGGGGTGCTGGCGCGGGCCGTAGTTGTTGCTGCAGTTGGTCACCACCACCGGCAGGCCGAAGGTGTGGAACCAGGCGCGCGCCAGGTGGTCGCTGCCCGCCTTGCTGGCGCTGTACGGGCTGCGCGGGTCGTAGGGGGTGGCGGTGCCGAAGGCGCCCTCGTCGCCGAGGCTCCCGAACACCTCGTCGGTGCTCACGTGCACGAAGCGGAAGGCGGCGCGGGCCTCGTCGCCCTGCGCCGCCAGGTGCGCGCGGGCGGCGTCGAGCAGGGTGGCGGTGCCCAACACGTTGGTGCGCACGAAGGCCATCGGCCCGTCGATGCTGCGGTCGACGTGGCTCTCGGCCGCCAGGTGCAGCACCCGCGCCGGCGGGTGCGCTTCGATCGCGTGCGCCACCGCCTCGGCGTCGGCGACGTCGGCCTCGACCAGCACCACCCGGGGGTCGTCGGGGAGGTTGTCGCGGCCGCCGGCGTAGGTGAGCGCGTCGAGCACCACGACCGGGCCGTCGGTGCGCGCGAGCGCCTCGCGGACGACCGCGCTGCCGATGAAGCCGGCGCCGCCGGTCACGAGGGTGGACGTGGGCCTAGGGGCGTCGTGCCTAGCGGCGTTGGGCATGGGCGCATTGTACGGGCGGCGGTGCGTTCGGCCGGCCCTACGATCCGGGCATGAGCGAGGTGCGCCGATCCGAGGCGAGCGATTCGGAGACGAAGAAAGTGGCACACAGTGTCGTGGTGTGGCATGATAAGGCGCACATGGCAGAAGACCCCGCGTTCGTTCGCCTCCGCCTCGGCCCTCAGGGCCGGGTCGTGGTGCCGGCGCACTTCCGGCGTGCGCTCGGCCTCGAGGTCGGGGATCCCCTGGTGGTCTCGATCGAGGAGGGCAGGCTCATCCTGGCGCCGCGCGAGGCGGCTCGGGCGAGCCTGGTCGCGCGGTTCGGGGCGGCCATCGGGGAGCGGAGCGTGGTCGATGAACTCCTCGAGGCGCGCCGCGCCGAGGCCCGTCGCGAGGCCGCCGAGGTCGAGGGCACGGACGAGCCGGCATGAGCGCCTCCGGCGACGCGCCGCGGCGCGTCCTGGACGCCTCCGCACTGCTGGCCGTGCTGTTCCGCGAGGTCGGGTTCGACGCGGTGCCGCTCGAGGGCAGCGCGGTGTCGGCGGTCAACTGGTCGGAGGTGGTCCAGGTGGCGACCCGCCGCGGCGCCGACGTCGGGGGGCTCCGGGACGCGCTCGCCGCGGAGGGGATGGTCGTCGCACCCTTCACGCCCGCCCACGCCGAGGCGGTGGCCGAACTCTGGCCTGCGACGCGCGCTGCGGGCCTCTCCCTCGCGGACCGCGCGTGCCTCGCGCTCGCCCGATCCCTCGGCGTCCCCGCGCTCACGGCCGACCGCGCGTGGGACGGCGTGGTGAAGGACGTCGAGGTCGTGGTCGTGCGCTGAAGCGGTCAGTCCGACGCGGACTCCACCGGCCGATGCCGCACCCGCAGCACCAGGTCCTGCGGGTAGTTGCCGAAGCCGCGCCCGAACAGGTTGAGGCCCCCGACGTGGCGCGCCTCGGGCTCGACGCCGATCGCCACCTCCACGTAGGGGTGGGCGCCCAGGTCGAGGTCGGCGATGGCGACGTCCGACAGGCGCCGGCCGTCGACGAAGCTGCCGTCCTCGGTCACCCGCCACTCCTTGAGCATCCCGTACTGGGTGTTGCGCGCGTCCCACCAGGCCGGGGTCAGCTGCCCGCGCCGACCGCCGAAGTCCGCGGGGCTGGTCCAGTGGCCCAGGCGCACGCCGTTCACCCAGACGGTGACGTCCGAGGGCCAGTCGTGGTGGTGCATGGGGGCCTCCGAGCAGAGCTCGGCGCTGAACCAGAGGGTGTCGGCGCGCGCCCGCGGCGGCAACCGGTTGGGGAAGCGGTAGGTGAGCGTCCCCTGCCGGAACCAGACCAGTTGGGCGTGCAGGTGGTCGGGCTCGTAGAAGGCGGTGGGGTCGTCGAGCAGCCCGATGATCGCCTCGGGGCCGGCCAGGCCGCACGTCGGCGCCACGTCGGCGTCGGAGTAAGCGCCCACCGGCAGGCTGGTCTCGACGATCGTGCGCTCGCGGGCGGCCGCGCCGCGCGGCAGGTCGACGCGCACCTGGTCGAAGACGCGCTGGCACACGCGTTGCCGGCCGCGGCGGCCGGGGGCGTACTCGCTGCGCACCAGGCCGGCCGCCTCCAGCACGTCCAGATGCATGGCCACCGTCGAGGGGGGCATCGCGAGCGCCTCCGCGAGCTCGCCCACGTTGCGCAGCTGCTCGCCCAGCGCATCGAGCAGGCGCCACCGCGCTTCCGAGGTCAGCGCCTTCGCGACCGCGCGCAGCCGCTCCCCGTCGGTGCCGTCGACGACCAGCGCGAGCGGGGCGCCGCGCGGCGCCGTCGCGCTCGCGCGCGGGGGCGCGAACGCTGCGTCCGAGGGGGTCGATGGGCGACGCGGCATCGCCTCCGATCATAACGGGAATCCCTGGGACTTTGCAGCCGATTCGGTGGCTCCGCGACGGCTCGACCTGAGTGTTTGTCGTCCTGTACGCGGTTTCTTGGCTTGACAAGGCCGAGGGCCGGTGCTACAACCATGAATACCTCAGCGTTATCCGTGTGTTCAGCGTCGTCACCCCCGATGGCTGGGAGCCCTGCCTGGGAGAGGAGCGGTCGATGGCCAGCTCGACCTCAACCCCCGCGATCCGTGCCCGCACGAACCCGCGCGCCGCGCGCACCGGGCGCGCCGTCCAGGATGCGGTCGCCGGGTACCTGTTCGTCGGCCCGTTCCTGCTCGCCTACGTCGCCTTCTTGCTCTGGCCCTTCGTCCGCGGCGTGTGGATCAGCCTGCACGACTGGAACCTGCTGGCGGTGGCCATCAACCCCGACGCCAAGACCTTCGTCGGCCTCGACAACTACGTGCGCATGCTCTGGGGCGACGGCCTCGTCTGGAGCGTCGAGCACCAGTGGGCGGTGCGCGCGCTCGGCCTCGCGGGGGTCGCCCTCGCGCTCTGGGCCTGGCGCACCGAGCGGATCGGGCGCGGCGCGGCGATCACCGCGATCGTGGCCGGGCTGCTCCTCTTCGGCTTCGCGCTCGGCCTCCACCCGGGCGAGGACGGCCGCTGGGGCGACCGGCGCTTCTGGCCCATCGTCGGCAACACCCTCACCTTCGTGGCGCTGACGGTCCCGGCCGTCGCCGCGCTGGGGCTCGCGCTCGCGATCGGGCTCAACCGCGACGACCGCCTGTCGGCCGTGCTGCGCACCGCCTTCTTCTTGTCGCAGGTGCTGTCGGTCACGGTGGTGACGCTCATCTGGCAGCTGACCCTGAGCCCGCGCCAGGGGCTGATCGCGCACGCCTTCACCAGCCTCGGGCTCGAGCCGCTCGCCTGGGTGACGAACCCCGACCTGGCGATGCCGGCGATCGTGATGGCCACGGTGTGGTGGTCGCTCGGCTTCGCGATGATCCTGTTCCTCGCCGGCCTCCAGGAGATCCCGGCCGAGCGCAACGAGGCCGCCCGGCTCGACGGCGCCGGCCCCTGGGCGCTGCTGCGCCACATCACCCTGCCGGCGCTCAGCCGCACGACCACGCTGGTGGTGGTGCTGCAGATCATCCTGCACTTCCAGGTGTTCGGGCAGAGCCACCTGATCACGCGCGGCGGCCCCAACGACGCCACCCAGGTCTGGGTCCGGTACATCTACCAGACCGGCTTCCGCAACAGCGAGCTCGGCTACGCCTCGGCGCTCGCGATCGTCCTGTTCGCCTTCATGCTCGTCTTCGCCCTGCTGCAGATGCGCGCCTCGCGCGGGGACGCCTGACGTGGCCGGCTCGGGCGCGTCCCGCCGCCTCTGGACCGTGGTGCTGGTGCTGCTGGCGCTGGTCTGGCTGATCCCCATCGTCTGGATGGTCTCGCTGGCGCTGCAGCCCAACGACCTGCTCGCCCGCACCACCTCGAACGTCGCCTGGGGCCTCATTCCCTGGCCCTTCACGCTCGACAACCTGTCCTTCGTGCTCGGCAGCGGCCTCACCCCGCGCTGGTTCCTCAACAGCGCGATCGTCGCCGGCGGCATGACCTTCGCGGTGCTCGCCACCGCCTCGCTCGCCGGCTACGCCTTCGCGCGCATCCCGTTCCCCGGCAAGCGCATCCTGTTCCCGCTGGTGCTCGCCGGCCTCGTGATCCCCGAGCAGGCGGTCTTCATCCCGCTCTACACGCAGTTCGCCGAGTGGGGATGGCACAACGGCTACGCGGCGCTCATCGCGCCGCGCGTGGCGGTGCCCATCGGGGTGTTCCTGATGACGCAGTTCTTCCGCGGCATCCCCACCTACCTCGACGAGGCCGCCGCGCTCGACGGCGCCAACCGCTGGGTCATCTTCACGCGCATCATGCTGCCGCTCGCGCGGCCGGCCATGACCACCCTCGCCATCCTCACCTTCCTGTACGCCTGGAACGACTACCTGTGGCCGCTCGTTTCGGCGAGCCGCCCCGAGATGTTCACCATCACGCTCGGCCTCGCCAGCCTGCAGAGCAACTTCGCGCAGAGCGAGGGGCTGGGGCGCGTGATGGCCTCCGGCGTGCTCGCGAGCCTGCCGGTGGTGCTGCTGTTCCTGATCTTCCAACGCCACGTCGTCCGTGGCATCGCGATGGGGAGCGGCAAGTGAGCGCTCCCGCCCCCGCACGTCCCCCCGGCGCACCCCGCGCCCTGCCCCAAGGAGGCACCATGCGACGCATCCGAACCGTCCTCGCCCTGCTCGTCCTCGCCCTCGCCGCGTCCCCGGCGCTCGCGCAGGACACCACGATCACGCTGGGCCGCTTCTTCGGCGCCTGCGACGTCCCGGGCGTCTCGATCGCCGACGCGGTCGGCGAGCCCTGCATCATCCAGGCGATCATCGACGACTTCAGCGCGGCCGACAACGGCGTCACCGTCGAGACGCTGCCGACCGACTGGGGCAACTACTACGACCAGATCAAGGCGAGCTACGCCGCCGGCAACCCGCCGAACGTGCACGTGATGCACTCGAGCAACATCCCCGAGTTCGCCGCCATCGGCGCGCTCACCGACCTGAGCGCCGACCTCGAGGCCGCCGGCATCGACCCGGACGACTGGGCGGACGCGGCCCGCGAGGCCGTCACCTTCGACGGCCGCATCTACGGCGTCCCCATGGACGCGCACGCCAACCTGTGGCACGTGAACCTCGAGATCATGGAGGCGGCCGGCCTCGTCGACGCCGACGGCGCTCCGATCCTGCCCTCGAGCCCGGAAGAGATGCTCGAGCACGCCCGCATGGTCGAGGAGGCCACCGGCGCCGACTACCTGGCCGCCGACTTCGCGCAGTTCCCCATCGGCGTCCGCCTGGTGATGGCGCTGGTGTGGCAGCAGGGCGCGGAGCTCTTCGCCGACGGCGAGGCCAACGTCGACTCGGCCGAGGCCGTGCGCGCGGTCGAGGCCATCGTCTCGCTCTTCGACGGCGGCTACGCCGACCCCCGGCTCGACTACGCCGACTCGCAGCAGAGCTTCCTCGACGGCGAGGCCGCGATCCTGGTGAACGGCACCTGGGTGGTCGACTTCTACGACGCGCAGGCCGCCGACCCCGACGTGGCGCTCACCGACTACTTCGCCGCCGACTTCCCGACGCTCTTCAGCGAAGACGCCACCTGGGCCAGCAACCACCTCTGGGCGATCCCCGTGAACACCAGCCGCGACGCCGAGGCCTATGAAGCCGCGCTCGGGCTGCTCGCGCACATCAACGAGCAGAACCTGGCCTGGGCCCGCACCGGCCACCTCGCCGTGCGCACCTCGGTGCTCGAGAGCGACGCCTACGCCGCGCTGCCGCACCGCGACGAGTACGTCCGCACCGCGGCCATCGCCCGCGACGTGGTCCCGGTCGTCCGCTACGACGCCATCCAGGACGTGCTCAACCGCGAGCTGCAGGCCATCTGGCTGACCGGCAAGCCGATCGCCGACGCGCTGGGCGACGCCGACCTCGCCGTGCAGGACCTGCTCGACTGAACGGGACTCGGGGCTGCGGCCGATCGGCCGCAGCCCCGTGTGCCTGTCGTCGCGCCATGGGCCCCGAGTCCCCCACCGTCGTCCCCCGCCCCGAACACCCGCGCCCCCGGCTCCGCCGCGACCGGTGGGTGAACCTCAACGGCGCCTGGGACTTCGCGATCGACCCCGCCGGCGCCGGCCCGACCGAGGCCCCGCGGGCGGACTTCGACCGCACGATCCTCGTCCCCTTCGCCCCCGAGAGCCGCGCCTCGGGCATCGGCGAGCGCGGCTTCATCCCGAGCGTCTGGTACCGGCGGCGCGTGGCCATCCCGGCCGACTGGCAGGGCGCCGCCCCGATCCTGCGGATCGGCGCCGCCGACTACCGCACCCGCGTCTTCGTGGGGGGCCAGCTCGCCCGCGAGCACTGGGGCGGATCGACCCGCATCGACGTCGACCTGTCGCGCTGGGCCGGCCCCGGCGAGGACGTCGAGGTGGTGCTCCACTGCCTCGACGACGTGCGCACGGGCCTGCAGCCCGGCGGCAAACAGTCTTCGCGGCTCGAGTCGTACCAGTGCTTCTACACCCGCGTGACCGGCGTCTGGCAGACGGTCTGGCTCGAGGCGGTCCCGCACGGCGGGCTCGAGGGCCTGGACGCGCTCGGCAGCGCCGCCACCCGCACCGTCCACGCCACCCCGCGCTTCTGGCCCTCCGCCGAGGCACGGACCTGGCGCGTCCGGCTCCTGGACGCGGACGGCGCCGTGCTCGCCGAGGACGAGGCGCCCGCGCACGACGGCGTCCCGCTCGCGCTGCACGCCCCCGCCGCGCGCCCCTGGTCGCCCGCCGACCCGGCGCTCTACGACCTGGACGTCGCGGTGCTGGACGAGGCCGGGCGCGAACTCGACCGCGTGGCGTCCTACGTCGGCCTGCGCGACCTGAGCGTGCGTGGGGGCCAGACCCTGCTGAACGGCGAACCGGTGCGCCAGGCGTTGGTCCTGGACCAGGGCTACTGGCCCGAGACGCTCTGGACCGCCCCGAGCGACGAGGCCCTGCGCCGGGACGTCGAGCTGGGCCAGGCGCTCGGCTTCGACGGCGCGCGCCTGCACCAGAAGGTCTTCGAGCCGCGGTACCACTACTGGGCCGACCGGCTGGGCTACCTCACCTGGGCCGAATCGGCCAGCTGGGGCCTCGACCTGACCTCGCCGGAGGCCGCCCGCAACTTCCTTGCCGAGTGGGCGACCGTCGTGGGCGAGCTCCGTTCGCACCCCTCGATCGTCGCCTGGACCCCCTTCAACGAGACCGACCCGGCCGCCGCCCGCGACCCGCAGCACGGCCGCACCGTCGCCGACGCCGCCGCGCTCACGCGCGCGCTCGACCCCACCCGGCCGGTCAACGACGCCAGCGGTTGGGTACACGTCGACCCCGACCTGTGGACCGTCCACCACTACACCCAGGACCCGGCCGAGCTCGACCGGCTGCTCGCGCCCTACCCCGACGTGGTGCGCAACGAGCCCGACCTGGAACCCCCGTACGCGGGGCAGCCGCTGATCGTCGACGAGTTCGGCGGCATCAAATGGATCCCCGAGGGCGACGTCGAGCGCCCGCAGGACTGGGGCTACGGCGACGATCCCGCCGACGAGGCCGCCTTCCTGGAGCGGCTCCAGGGCCTCTTCGACGCGGTGCGCCGGTACCCGCACGTGGCGGGCTGGTGCTACACCCAGCTCACCGACGTGGAGCAGGAGCGCAACGGGCTCCTGGACGCCGAGCGGCGGCCCAAGTTCGCGATCGAGGTGCTGCGGGGGATCGTGCGGGGGGGCGAGGGCTGAGCGTCAGGAGAGCGCGGGATCCCGCGCGCGCCCGAGTAGGTCCGAGGGCGCCAGCGTTGCCGCAGCGCACAGGTCGAGCGCCATCACGAGGTCTGCACCGTCCTGTGCGTGGTCATCGACCCGGTGCACGGCCACCTCCAGCTCGACGACCACCGACGCTGCGTGGCACGTCAGATCGAGGCCGCGCGCGCCGTGGGGCAACAAGAACCAGTGCTCGAAGGCGTCGCCGGCGGGCAAGCAGATCGAGTCGCCGTCGGCGGCGCTCGCCCCGTCGACCGCCGCGAGGCGGACGCTCTGGGAGTCCGCACCGCGCACGACCACCCGCAGCACGGTCGGGTCGTGGGACGGGCAGGCGTCGCCGTCGGGCGCCATCGCGACGCGTCCGGTCAGTCGGGCGACCAGATGCACGTCCGGCAGCCGCCAGGCGATCCCCGTGGGACCGTTCGCCGACGCCAAGCGCGACCAGACGATCGAGCCCGCATCGCTCGCCACGTCGTCGCCGTGGTGCTCAGGGTCGTCGAGGAAGACCGGCCGGCCCGGCGTCACCCGCGTCCACGGTGGTGGCGTCGTGCCCGAGCAGGCGCCACCCCGCGACGGCCCACGATCGTCGGTCGAAGCCGAGTCCTGCCGCCGCCGCGACGCGAGGCCCGCAGCGTGGGAGCGTGGCCCGGCCCGGCGACGGGAACCTTCGGTCGACGACGAACCGGCCGCGAGGCGGTGGAGCCGCGCACGTTGGCCCGGAGGCACGCGCGCGCGCAAGACCTTGGCGACGATCGGGTCGGCGAAGCGCCACTCGTCGTTCTCGTACCGAAGCCAACCGTTCCGTTCGAGCTGGTCGAGCTCGGCATCCGCTTTCACCGCCGCGACCAGCGCCGACGAGAAGCGGTCCCCGAGGACCGACAGGCGTTCCAACGCCAACTGGCCCGATTCGCTCAGGTCGACGGCTTCGAGCGCGAGCGCGGCGCGTACCCGTTGGGGGATCGGAAGCGGCGTCTTCGTGGGGTCGGTTCCGTGCAGCGCCACCAGCTCACGCAGGTACGACGGATGCCCCGAGGAGGCGAGGTAGAGGGCGGCGCCCTCGTGGAACGAGATCCCTGCCAAGAAGCCGCGCTTGGCCTCGAGCCAGGTCAGCGGCCGCAGCGTCTCGAACCGCAGCCGTTCGGGCGGCACGGACGCCCGCAGCTCCAGCAAGAGCCGCGAGTCGACTCCGTACGCCGAGCGGCCGACGACCCACACGCTGCGGTGGTCCTGCCGGATGCGCCCTGCGAGCCCAGCGGTGTCGTGGTGTTCGGGCGGCAGGTACCGCACGGCGCCCGCTTCGCCGCCGGGGCCCTCGACGAAGGACAGACGCAGACGGTGCGCCAGAGCCATCGCAAGGGTCCGGCGACCGCTGCCGGCCATGCCCTGCAGCACGAGGACGAAAGGCGGACGGATGGACCCCGCGAGGGCCTCGAGCAGTCCGTCGCGGGCGGAGGTCACGGAGGCGCGCTCGACCAAGTCGCGGCGGTGTTCGATCCATGCCTGGTAGTCGGAGGAGAGGTCTTCCAGACCCACGAGGAACTCGTTGACGCCTTCGAACGGGGCGATCCTCAGGGAGGGCGTGAGCGCGAGCGGGTCGACGGTGGGTTGCAGCGGCGTCACGCCGACGGTAGCGAACGCCGCCCGCAGGCGGTGGAGCTCGACCCGCAGGTTGCGCAGGCCCTGGCGGTTGCCCCAGATGATGTCGGCGAGTCGCTCGCGGCGCGTCGGCCCCTCGAGGGCGAGGTACGCCAATAGGGCCAGGCCCATCCGACGGACGTGCACCACGTCGTCGCCGATCGCCACGTGTACGGGCGAGGTCAGGTGCAGCACCGCACGTGGCGCGGGTGGGCTCATGGGGTGGCGTCACCTCTCCTCTCTGCGTGGCACGTCGCCCTCGGATGCGTGCGGCAGCGGCTGCGACGGGTCGTGCCGTCGGCGCGACGCATGCCGCGCGCGTGCCGGTTCATCGGGGTGAGAGGAACATAATCGTTCGCTTCTGACAAGAATGGCACGCCTCGCCCGCAGATGCCGGGACACCGATACCTGGGGGGTCGCCGCCGCGTTGCCTGCCGTTTCCACGACCCGACCCCCCGTTGCACGAGGCACGCAGGCCCGTCCTGCTGGGCATCGACGCGGAGACGAACGGGACACGTCCCTCCCCCTAGCCTGACGTCGGCGAGTCGTTCCGCGCCGTGCGGCACGACGCCGAGGATTCCATGCAGTAGGAGGGAACCATGCTTCGCAAGACGATGCTCGCACTCGGGGTGCTGGCGCTGGTCGGTCTCGCAGTCGCGCAGGCTGACGGGACTGAGGAAGCTTCAGTAGAGCCGACTTCCGTCATCATCAACCCCACCCTGGGCTCCGGCGCCGACGTGATCGCCAAAGCGGGCGATGGCGACAACGATATGGCCGTGGTGGGCCAGACGGTCGTCTTGGACCTGCCCAAGGCAACCGCACTGCACCTCGCGGCCAGCACCATCACGTTCGACCTCGCCGACCTCGACGGCCCCGAGTGGGAAGCTCGGGCCAGGGGTGAAGCTGATCTCCCGGCGGGTGCCCCAACGTGTGTGT
>JAABSI010000067.1 GCA_011390455.1 Trueperaceae bacterium | reverse complement strand
CCTGCGCCTCGGCGCCGAAGACGGTGTTGCGGCAGCCGACGTCGGCGAGCACCGGATGCAGCCGCCCCTGGCCGTCGCGCAGCGCGACCCGATGGGTCTCGCAGGGGTGACCGCAGTCGCGGTAGTCGGTCCCATCCGAGAGGAAGCGGCAGAAGACGCAGTGCTCGGTGTGGAACACCGGCAGGTGGTGGTGCACGACCACCTCGAGCCGCCGCGGGTCGATCGCCTCGGCGAGCGCGGCGACCTGCGCGGCGTCGAGGTCGTACGCGGGGGTGAGGACGTCGCAGCCGGCCTCCAGGAAGGCGTGGGCCGTGAGCGCGTTGGCGGCGTTCAGCGAGAAGTCGCCGGTGATCCGCGGGCGGGCGTCGTCCGGCAGCGCGGCCAAGTCGCGCAGCAGGCCCGCGGAGCGCACGAGCAGCTCCGCACCCAGGTCGGTCAGGAAGCGCACCACGTTCTGCTCGGCCGGCTTGAGCACGCGCGGGCTCGCCACCCGCACCCGCAATCCGGCGGCGCGGGCGCGGTCCACCGAGGGGCGCAGGCCGTAGAGCTCGAGGTAGTCGAGGGTGACGCTGGCGAGCGGCGCGCCGTCCTGATGCGCGGCGAGCGCCGCGTCGAGCTGCTCCGGCGTGCGCACCAGCACGTGCAGGTGCGAGGGCGTCTCGGCGGCCACCGGCGCAGCGCTCGCGCCGACGGCGACCCGAGCGGCGGCGAGCGCCCCAGGCCGCGCCTCGCGATCGGGTCGCCCGGCCCGGACGGCCGCGAGCTGCGCCACCAGGTCGCGCCGCAGCGCGTTGAGCGCGGACACCGGCGCGAAGGGCGCCCCCTCCACGTCGAGCGTCAGATCGCCGAGGTGGAACGGGGTGCCGCCCAGGCGCCCCAGTTGCGCGTGGGCGGTGGCGTGGTCGAGCGCCCGCTTCGCGGCGGGCTCGAGCGGCGCCTCACCCACGGCTACGGCGGTTTCAAAGCGCGCCGTGGTGGCGACGAGCACGAGCGGCGCCCCCTCGTGCGCGGTCAGCGCCAGCGAGAGCGCCTCGGTGCGCACCGGTTCGGCGGCCTCGGTGAAACGGCGGGCGCGCGCGGCGAGCGTCGGGTCGTCGCTGCGCCAGACCGCGTCGCCCGGCCGGACGAAGCACAGGTCGACGTCGCCCCGGCCGAAGGCGAGGCGCCAACCGTCGCGCGCCGCCGCCACCCGATAGACCCGTCCCCCCTGCTCCGGCAGCGCCGGCGAACGCCGATGGGCGGCGTCGAACACGAGCCCGTCGCCCGGCTTGGGGGCGCGGCCGGCGGCCTCGGCGGCGGCGCGGGCGGACGGCCGCGGGTCGGCGAGCGCCGGCCCGGGCGGCTCGACGGCGGCCGGAGGCGCGACGACCACGGCGTCCTCCTCGATGCGCACGACCGTGCCGAGGCGCAACCCACGGTGGCGCGGCGCACGGCCCCGCACGACGGTGCGGTGGTCGGTGCCGGCGACGAACCAGGGGCCGAGGCCGCGCGAGTAGGTCTGTTCCAGGTCCCGCAGCGTGTCGGGATCGGGGGCCGGGGCCTCGACGCCGGCGGCGCGCGCCGCCCAGGCCGCGTCGATCGCGCGCCGGTAGGCGTCGGTCGTGAGCGCGACGTACTCGGCGTCCTTGTACCGCCCCTCGATCTTGAAGGCGTCGATGCCCAGGTCGACGAGCTCGGGCACCTGGGCGAGCGCCATCAGATCGCCGGGCGAGAGCAGGTAGCGCTCGTCGAGGAGCGTCTTCGCGGCGCCGTCGACGATCAGGTCGTAGGCGAGGCGGCAGGCCTGGGCGCACTGCCCGCGGTTGGCCGAGCGACCGCCCCACGCCTCGCTGCTGTAGCACTGCCCCGAGTAGCTCACGCACAGCGCGCCGTGGACGAACACCTCGAGCTCGACGTCGGTGGCCTCGGCGATCCGGCCCAGGTCGGCGAGCGACAGCTCGCGCCCCAGCACCACGCGCCGCGCGCCGTGGGCGGCGGCGAAGGCGACCCCCTGGGCGCTGGTGACCGACATCTGGGTCGAACCGTGCACCGCCAGCCCGGGCGCGACCGAACGCGCCAAGCGCGCGACGCCCACGTCCTGGACGATCACCGCGTCGACCCCGGCCTCCGCGATCGCGAGCAGCGCGCGCTCGGCCTCGGCCAACTCATGGTCGAAGACGAGGGTGTTGAAGGTGACGAAGCCCTTGACCCCGCGCGCGTGCAGCGTCGCCACCGCCTCGGGCAGCTCCTCGAGCGTGAAGCCGACCTTGGCCCGGGCGCTGAAGTGGTTCAGGCCGAAGTAGACCGCGTCCGCGCCTGCTTCGATGGCGGCGCGCAGCTGCGGCCAGTGGCCGGCAGGGCTCATGAGCTCGGGGGGGCGGGTGCGGCGGGGCATCGGAGGCGCATCGTAGCGCGGGCGCCGGCGCGCGTACGTCCGCGGTCAGCAGCCGAGCGTGGGCGCGGGTGCGAGGGCCGCGCCGCGGCGCGCGTGGACCGCGAAGCCGACGACCAGCTTGAGCAGCAGCAGCGGCACGAAGGCCGCGAGGCCGGGCAGCACGGGGTGGACGAACGCCCCGACCGCGACGAGCGCGAAGGCCGCGGGCAGCGCCGCCGCCGAGGGGAGCAGCCGCACGAGCACGACGGCCGCGGCGGCGTACGCGAACACCGCCACCGCCCACACCGGGCTCGCCCCGCCCACGCTCGCCGCCACGACGACGTGCAGCACGTGCACCCCCACGAACGCGACGTGGACCGGGCGCCGCCGCGCGGCGTACCAACGCGCCGTCGCCGGGGTCGCGAAGGCCACGACGCCGCCCCCCAAGTCGGCGGCGATCAGGGCCAACACCCAGGAGCCGGTCACGTCCCACGTCGCCCACGCGGCCACCGCGGCGGCGGCGTAGGTCGCCAGCAGGTCGCAGCGGCGCGGGTCGGCGCCGTGGAGCCAATGCCAGGGCCTCACGCGCACGTCACTTGCCGAACACGTTCGGCAACTCCTCGAAGGCGATGAGCACCTCGCGCGGCTTGCTGCCGATGTGCGGGCCGACGACCCCGAGGGCCTCGAGCGAGTCCATCAGCTTGCCGGCGCGCGCGTGGCCCACCTGCAAGCGGCGCTGGAGCCGCGAGACGCTCGCCTGCCCCTCGTTGATGACCATCTCGGCGGCGATCCGCAGCTTGTCGTCGTTCCAATCGATGTACCCGGTCGCGTCCGAATCGTCCGGGCTGGCCGGCTCGAAGTCGTCGCCGTAGGCCTCGACGAACTCGTCCTCGAAGTACTGGCGGCGCAGGAAATCGGCGACCGCGCCGATCTCGGCCTCGCTGACGAACGGCCCCTGCAGGCGCACGGGCTTCGCGATGCCGGGCTGGTGGTAGAGCATGTCGCCCATGCCGATCAGCCGCTCGGCGCCCATGGCGTCGAGGATCGTGCGCGAGTCGAAGCCCGACGACACGGCGAAGGCCATGCGCGCGGGGACGTTCACCTTGATCAGGCTGGTGAGGATGTCGACCGAGGGCCGCTGCGTCGCCAGGATCAGGTGCATGCCGGTGGCGCGCGCCATCTGGGCGAGGCGCATGATCGCCGACTCGACCTCCTTGGGGCTCGTGATCATCAGGTCGGCGAGCTCGTCGATGACGATGATGATGAAGGGCAGCTCGGGCAGGTCGAGGTTCTTCGCCTTGGCGTTGTACTGGTCGAGGTTCTTGGCCCCGATCTTCGACATCATCTTGTAGCGCCGCTCCATGTGGGCCACCGCGCCGAGCAGCACCCCGGCCGCCTCGCCCGGGTTGGTGACGACCGGACGGAGCAGGTGCTTGACGCCGTCGAAGGGCGTGAG
This sequence comes from Trueperaceae bacterium, assembly GCA_011390455.1. Next base: position 12,441 of record JAABSI010000067.1, on the reverse strand, counting down.
CTCGACCATCTTCGGGTCGATCATCAGGAAGCGCAACTCGGTGGGCAGGAAGCGGTAGAGCAGCGAGCCCACCAGCGTGTTCACGGCGACCGACTTGCCCGAGCCGGTGGAGCCGGCGATCAGCAGGTGCGGCATGCGCGCCAGATCGCCGACGATCACGTCGCCGTCGATCGACTTGCCGAGGATGAGCGGCAGGCGCGCCTTGGTGCGCTTGAACGAGGCCGACTCCACCGCCTCCCGGAAGCGGATGAGGTCGCGGTCGGCGTTGGGGACCTCGAGGCCGATGACGCTCTTCCCCGGGATCGGCGCCTCGATGCGCACGCTCGCCACCGCCATCGCCAGCGCCAGGTCGTCGGAGAGGTTCGCGAAGCGGCTGATCTTCTCGCCGGCCGCCGGCTCCACCTCGAAGCGCGTCACCGACGGGCCGCGCACGCTGGCCACGACGCGCCCCTCGAGCTTGAAGTTCGACAGCGTGGCGTCGATCCGCGCCACCCGCTCGCGCAGCTCCCGCGCCTCGGCGCCGGGGTCGCCGCGCGCCGGCGCCGGCGGGTCGAGCAGGTCGGTCTGCGGCAGCTGGATCGGGATCCCGCCGACCGCGGCGGGCTCCACCTCCGCGGCGCGCGTCGCGGTCGCGCTCGGCGCCGCCGCGCCGCGCCCCGCGGCCGTCGGCGCAGGCGTCGGCGCCGGCGACGGCGTCCAGGGCGGGGCGTCCGCCGACCGGTCGAGCACGGGGTCGCCGAAGACGTCCTCGAGCTCGGCGTCGCCCAGCAGCGGCGCACCAGCGTCCGCCGGGTCGCCTTCGAGGGCCTCATCGGCGTCCTCGGCGACGGCCGCCGCCCGCAGCGCTCGCGCGCGCGCGGCGCTCGCCACGTCCGCGAGCGCGGCGCGCCACCCCTCGTGCTTGGCGAGCTCGGCGCGCCCCTGACCACGCAGCGCCGCCGCGAGCTCCTCGTCCAGGTCGGCGACCTCGGGGTCGTCCGGGTGGTCGAGCCGCAGCCGGACGAGGCCGTCGAGCGCATCGCGCCAGGCGTCGAGCCGGTCGACGTCGGCCTGCAGGTCGAGCGCGTCGCCTTCGATGGTCTTGAGCGCCTGCGTGCGGTCGCCGTGGGCCTCGAGCGCCAGCGCCAGGTCGCGCGGGCGCGCGTCGCCCAGGCCGGCCTCGGCCAGGTCGCGCTCGCGCGCCAACCGCCGGTGGCGGTCGAGGAGCGCGGCGAGGTCGAGCGCCATGCCCTTGCGCACGCCCTCGCCCGCGACGACCGACCGAGGGGTGCGGTCGCCGCGACGCGCGCGCCCGCCCCCGTCGACGAGCGTGAGCGGCTCGTCGAGCAGCGCCTTGACGTGCCGCCCCCAGCCTTCGAGGTCGCCGGCGTCCCCACCCGGCGGGCGGGCGCCCTCGGCGCGCAGCTGGAGCGCCAGTTCGGCGCCGCGGTCGCGCGCGAAGTCGCCGACCGCGGAGCGCCAGGCGGCGACGTCGGCGCGCGCGACGTCGAGCTTGCTCGCGTCCGCCCCGCGCAGCGCTGCGACCGCCTCCTGCACGCTCGCACGCCAGCGCGCCAGCTCGCCGCTGGCCGGGTAGAGGCCGGCGAGCGCGGCGAGGTCGCGGTCGAGCTCCTGCAGCTCGCGACGGACGCGCGCCACGTCGGCCCGGAACGCCGCCCGCGCGCGAGCGCGCGCGCGGGCGCGCCACGCCGCTTTGAACGCGGCGCGCCCGCCCCGGATCAGGGCGGCGAGCGCGCGGCGGACCATCAGCGTGGGCGCCCAGCCGGCGATCAACTCGATCCCGAGGGTCACCAGCAGCACCGCCGGCAGGTACGCGAGCGCGCCGGCGGCGCCGGTCAGCGCACCGCGGAGCGCGGCGCCCCAGGTGCCGGTGGCCTCCGGCGCCACGAGCATCGTGAGCGACCAGGCGCCGAGCCCCGCGACCGCGTACCCGGCGAGCACGCGCGGCCACGACCGCGGGCTGCGCCGCAGCAGGAAGAGCCCGCCCAAGATCAGGAAGGGCCACGGCAGCAGCCACGCGCCCCACCCCATCGGCCCGCCGAGGACGCCGCGGACCTGCACGCCCAGGTCGCCCGCCGGGAAGGCGGGGACGAGCATCGCGGTGAGCGCGATCCCGAACGCCAGCAGTACCAGCCCCACCGCCTCGAGATCGAGGGTGCGCTCCGCGGAGGCGCGCCGCCGCCCCTTGCGAGGGGCCGGACCGCGCCGCTTGCGAGCGCTGGAGGTGCCGTCGGGAGCGCGCTTCGTCACGTCGAACAGTGTACCCGCGCGTCCCCACGCCGCAGCGAGTCCGGACGGATAGCATGGCGCATGGCACGAGCGCACGAACGGACGCCCGGCAGCACCCTCCCCCTCGGGGCGTGGCTGGCCGTGGGTCTGGGTGCGTACGCCGTGGCCCACGTGAGCGGGGCCCCACCGACCTGGCTGAGCGCGCTGCTGATGCTGATCGTCGGCTTCGTCGCGGCGAGCGGTGGTCCCCGGCTCGGGGTCGCCGCGGTCGCCGGCGCCGCCGTGATCGCCAACGTGCTCCCCGGCGGCGCGCCGCGCGACGGGTGGACCGAGGCCGCGGTGATCGCGACCGCGCTGCTGGCCGCCGCGGCCGGCGGTTGGGTGCACCGCAGCGGTCGCCGCGCGGCCGAGGCCGCTCGCGACGGTGGCCGCCGCGCGCGCCTGTTGGTCGAGGCCGCGCTCGAGCTCGGCGCCGCGCCCGACGCGCACGCGGTCCTCGCCACGCTGCCTCCGCTGGTGGCGCGGGTGTTGGCGTGCGAGCACGCCGCGGTGCTCCGGGTACGGCCCCTCGGCCTCGAGCTGGTGGCGATGGTGCCGCCCGCCGCCGCCGCCGGCCACCTGGTGCCGCACGCCTCGATCTCCGGTCGTGCGGCGCGCACGGGGCTCGCCCAGCACACCGAGGACGCGTCGCGCGACCCCGAGTACGTGGCGGTGCCGGGGTTGCCGGTCGCCGGTTCGGGCATCGCGCTGCCGCTCAGCGACGGTCGCACGACGATCGCCGTGCTGAACGTGGAACGCGCCCGCACGGGCGCCTTCGCCGCCGAGGACCGGGCGGCGCTCGAGGCGCTCGCGCGGATCGCCGAGGCGCACCTCGGTCGCTTGCAGACGCTGGCCGCCGTCGAACGCCAGCACCGCGAGTCCGAGCTCCTCGCGCAGGTCGCCCGCCGCTTGACCGTGATCGAGGAGCCTCGACGGGCCGCGGCCGTGGCGCTGGAGCTGCTCGTCGAGGCGCTCGGGCTCGAGGGCGGGGTCGTCTTCACGATCGAGCGCGGCTCGTTCCGAACGCTGGCGCGGACGGCGGACCTCCCCGACGACGTGCAGCAGGTGCTCGACGCCGGCGTGCCGTGGACCGCCGGGCGCGTCCATCGGGTGTGGCAGGAGTCGCGGCCGGTCTACGTCTCGGACGACGCGGTCGAGAACCCCGACGGCCCGCACCGCGACCTCGGCCTGCGGGCCCTCGCGATCGTCCCGGTCACCGACCCGGATGGCGAGACGGTGGCCCTCATCGAGCTCGGCGCGCGCGAACGGGCCCGCACGTGGACCGAAGACGACCGCCGCATCGTCGAGGCGGTGGCGAGCACGCTGGGCGCCGCGCTCGCGAGCGCCACCCAGCGGACGCGCGAGGCCGAGCTCCTCGAGGTGGTCCGGGTGATGGCGCAATCCGACGCCACCGACGAGCTCTACCGCCGCGGCGTCGAGGCCGCCGTCCGGCTGGTGCCCGGCGCCGAAGCCGCCTCGTTGCTGGTCCGCGGCGAGGACGGCACCTACGGCTTCGCGGCGGCCGAGGGGTACGACCTCGAGCTGCTGCGCGCCGCGGGCCCGATGACCGAGGCCGAACAGCTCGTCTGGTACGGCGACGGCGTCGCCGGGTACCGCGCCGGCCGGCCCCGCCTGCGGGTGGGGGACGCGGTCGCCGCCGCGAGCGCCGCCGCAGCCCCGGGCACCGACGCGCGCACCGTGCTAGACGGCGTCGGCCGCAGCCGCCAGATCCGCGCGAACGTCTGCATCCCGATCGCCTTCCAAGGCGACGTGGTGGGGATCCTGAACGTCGACGCCTTCACCCGGGAAGAGGCCTTCGGGCGGCGCTCGATCCACATCGCCGAGGCGCTCGGCCAGCACGTCGCCGTCATCGTCCGGCAGGCGCACGACCGCGCGGCGCTCGCGCGGAGCGCGCTCGTCGATCCGCTCACGGGCATCGGGAACCGCGAGGCCTTCAACCGCCAGGTCACCGCCGAGCTCGCCCGCGCCAAACGCCACGACCATCCGCTCGCGCTCGCGATGATCGACCTCGACGGCTTCAAGGAGGTCAACGACCGCTTCGGGCACGCCGCCGGCGACCGTGCGTTGGCGCTCGTCGCGCGCACGCTGCGCGAGGCGACGCGCGCCGCCGACGCGGTCTTCCGCTGGGGGGGCGACGAGTTCGCGGTGGTGATGCCGATGATCGACGGCGACGAGGCGCAGGCCGCGACCGAGCGCTTCGCCCGGGCGATCGCCGACCTCGACGTCGACGGCTTGCGGCTCGGCGCCAGCGTGGGGATCGCCGGCTACCCGCAGGACGGCCGCGACGCCGAGACGCTCATGCGCCGCGCCGACGACCTGATGTTCGCCTCCAAGGTGCCCGGCGCCCGCTGACGAACCTGGGACGTCGGCCTCAGACCGGCGGGGTGCCCCGTTCCGGCACGACGTCGTCGTAGGGTCCCGCCGCGGGGCCGCTCGACCCGCCGCCACCGCCCGGTGGGCCGGCGGTCGCCGGCACGGCGGCGTAGGCGGGGCGCGTCAGCAGGTACTCCTCGAGGACGACCTTGCCCAGCGCCACGACCGGGACCGCGAGGAAGGCGCCGAGCAGCCCCAAGAAGCCGACGCCGATCAGGATCGAGATCAGGACCGTGATCGGGTGGAGGTCGGTGGACTTGGCCAGGATCAACGGAGCCAGCAGGTGCGCCTCGATCTGGTTGACCGCGAGCAGCACGACCACCACCAGGAGCGCCGTCAGCGGCGAGACCGTGAAGGCCAACAGCACGGCCGGCACGGCCCCGACGATCGGGCCCAGGTAGGGCACCAGGTTGAAGACCGCCGCCAGCACGCTGATCGCGGTCGCGAGCGGCACGCCGAGGATCGTCAACCCGAGCCAGGTGATGAAGCCGACGACGATCGTGATCAGGATCTGACCGCGCAGATACCCGCCGATGGCGCGGTCGGACTTGTCCATGAGGTCCGCGTAGAGCTCCCGCCAGCGGGTCGGCACGAAGCGCCGGACGTTGGAGGTGATCCGCGGGAAGTCGTACAGCAGGTACGCGGAGGCGATCGCGATCAGGACGACCTGGAAGGCTCCGCTGACGATCGACGTCGCCCCCTGGAGCAGCACGGCGGGGCCGTCGGCGATCACCCGCTCGAGGAAGCGGGTCAGGCTCTGGGCCGCCCCCGTGAGCCAGGCGACCACCTGCGTCTGAACCTGCTCCGCGAAGTCGTCGCCGCCGAGTTCGATGCCCAGGCGCTCCTGGAGGACGCCCGAGAGCCACTCGCCCAGGCCGCCGAACCAGCCGGTCGCCGACCCGAGCGTCTCGCTCAGGTTCCCGAGCGCCGCCGGCAACAGGCTGGCGAAGCGGGCGGTCTCGGTCACCACCTGGGTGAGGAGGACCGATCCGACCACCAGCGCCTGCGCCAGGACCAGGTACACGATCACCACGGCCAGGCCGCGACCGATCCGCAAGCGGCCGAGCGCGACCACCACGGGGTTCAGGACGTAGGCGATCAGGAACCCCACGAGCGCCACCTGGAGGGCGAAGCCGTACGCGCCGCGCTGGGTGACCAGGAACAGGACGATCGCCACGGCGAGCACCAGGTAGAAGGTGCCGCGCACCCAGACGTTGCGCCACAGCGTCTCCAGGGCGGTGATCTCGTGCGCGGCCGGGGGGCGTTCGCGGTCCACGGTCACGGCCCCGTGAACAGCGACGACGCGAGCAGGCGCACGCCGTCGGGGTCCAGGCCGGTGCCCACGTAGCCGTCGCCCTCGCGGAGCTCGAAGTGGAGGCGGGCGTTCGAGGTCCGCCCCAGGACCCCGTCGAGCGTGCCCGAGTTGCCGACGAAGCCGATCACCCGTCCGCGACCGACCCGCTGCCCGACCGCGAGGCCCGCGCGCACGTCGGCGAGGTGGCCGTAGCGGGCCACCCGGCCGTCGTCGAGCTCGATCCACACCTGGCGCCCGCGCAGCCGGTCGAGTTCGGCCTCGGTGGCGCCGTCGGCGACGTCGGCGAGCAGTGTCTCCCAGGCCTCCTCGTCGAGCTCCGTGTAGGCATCGTCGACGCGCACGATCCGGCCCGGGCCGGTGGCGATCACGGGCGTGCCGTGCCCGATGAAGGCGCCGCTCGACTCGGGCCAGAAGACGAAGCCCTCGCTGGTGCCCGCGCGGTACCCACGCTGGGCGCCCGGGAGGTGGTCGTCGTCGGAGGGGATGCGCGCGCCCGGCACGGGGAGCCAGAGCCCCACGTCGCCCGCCATGGGCGGCGGCGGGGCGGCGCTCGCCGCGGCGTCGGGCGCAGCCGGGGCCGGCGCGGCCGCTTCGGCGCCGGCGACGTCCAGTCTCAACTGCCGCAACTCGACCACGTCGCTCCGCCAGCCGATGCTGGCCACGACGGCGTAGACGAGCAGGGCGACGAGGAGGTACCAGCCCGGCTTCAGCCGGCCCAAAGCGTGCATGCGGTTCAGGTTAGCACCCGTCCCGAGCGCGGTTCACGGCCGCCGCCCGACCGCCGCCGGGCCTCGCCGCCGCTTCCCCCCAGCCGCTCGACCACCAACAGGAGGGGGTGGTGGCCGCCGTGCCAAACCCGACGCTCGTGCACCGTCCGCCACGCGGCGCCCGCCTCGCCCGCGAGCAGCTCGTGCACCAACGCGACCTCGTGGGTGACCAGCGCGAGGCGCCCGCCGGGGGCCACGACCCGCGCGGCCTCGGCCAGGAACGCCGGGTAGAGCTCGCGGTTGGCCGCGTGCGCGCCCACCGCGTCGCCCCACGGCGGATCGGCCAGCAGCAGCCGGACGCTGCCGTCCGCCGCGCCGAGCGAGGTCGCGTCGCCGACGGCGAAGCGGACGCGCCCCTCGACGCCGGCCGCCGACGCGTTCCGCTCGGCGCAGGCCACCGCTTCGGCGTCGAGGTCGACGCCGTCGATGCGCGCGTCGGGGTCGGCCAGCGCCAGCTCGATCGCGAGCGTCCCCGAGCCGGCGAAGGCGTTCAGCGCCTGCACGCCGCGGGCCGGCCGCGCCAACCACGGCACCGCCGCGGCCAGGCTGGCGTTCAGGCCGCCCGGACGGTCGCAGACGCGCCAGCCGCGCGCCGAGAGCGGGCGCCGGGTCGTCCGGACGAGCACCGCCCAGCCACCGTCGTCCGGGCGCACCCGGACGCGCAGGTCGCCGTCCTCGGGGTCTTCGGGCACGCCGACGCCGGCGGCGAGCGCGGCAGCGAGCCGCCGCATGACGGGGCTCTCGCGCCCCGCGGCCTCGAGGCGCAGCGCCGTGAACGGCGCCCGCGCCGCGGCGGCCGCGGCGACCACGGCCTGGATCTCCCCGAGCAGGTCGCGCAGCAGCGCGTCGCCCAGCAGCGCCTTGGGGCGCGGGACGGCGAAGCGCCGGACGCGCTCGACGGAGACGGCGGTGCGCAGATCGTGCAGGGCCGCGCGCCCGTGTTCGGTGACGCGCAAGGCGAGGGCGTCCTCGCGGCCGGCAGGCCCCCGCCGCTGCGGCGGGGCGGCGTCGAGCGCGCCCCCCTCGCCCAAGCGGGCGCGCACCTCGGCCTGGAGGACCTCGACCAATCCCGGCAGGCACGCCACCTCCACGTCGAAGAGCTCCGCCGCCTTGACTACCGGTTTGGCCGGCGGCTCGGCGCCGGGTTTGCCCGCCGGCTTGGCGCCCGGCTTGGCGCCGGGCCGGGCGCCGGGCCCAGCGCCACGCTTGGCGCCGGCTTGGCGCCGGGCTTGGCGCCGGGCTTGGCGCCCGTCTTGCGGGCGGGAGCGCCCGACCGCTCGTCGCGGGAGCGGTCGTCGCGGCGACGATCGTCGCGGCGGTCGGGGGTCCGGCTGCGGCCGGAGGCGGGGGGTTTGCGGGGCACACGCCATGGTACGCCGCGGCGCCGGCCGCCCCGGTGCACGCTCGGAAGCGTCCGGATCCGCGTGCTGGACGTCGGCTGACGAGCCCCTGACCCGGGCTCGCCGTCCCCTTGGTACCCTGCGGCCGAGCACGCCCGACGACCCGGCACGCGGGGTCGCACCGGCCGTCCCCACCCGACCCCGATGACGGACGCCTCCGCCACCCCACGGCCCACCGCCGACCCCCGATCGCCGCGGCGCGGAGCACGGCGCCGCGCGCACCGCCGCCCCTGGGGCGAGTGGTTGACCGCGTACGCCTTCGTGCTGCCGGCGACGCTGATCATCGGCATCTTCGGGCTCTTCCCGATCGGGTACGCGCTCTACATGAGCGTGCACCGCTGGCGGATCCGCCAGGGGCGCTTCGTCGGGCTCGACCAGTACGAGGCGATCGTCGGCGACTTCGCGATGTTCGGTGTCTTCCTCGGGGGCGTCGCCCTCATCGGCGTCGCGCACTGGCTCTGGGTCGACGCCTTCAAGGGGCGCGACGGCCTCGCCCGCTGGGGGCGGGTCGCCGCCGCGACCGCGCTGCTGCTCGCCGGCATCGCCTTCGCGCTCGGTTGGCAGGGCATGCGCGAGGCGGGCGACGCGCGCTTCCTGCTCGGGCTGATGCGCACCTTCTTCTACGGCTTCCTCAGCGTCCCGGTGCAGATCAGCCTGGCGCTGGTGCTCGCCAGCATGCTCTTCCAGCCGATCAAGGGGCGCGAACTCTACCGGATGCTCTTCTTCCTCCCCTACGTCACCCCCGTGGTCGCGGCGGCGGCGGTCTTCCGCAACATCTTCAACCCGCGCGAGGAGCGGCTGGCCAACACCGTGTTCTCGTGGTTCGGACTCGAACCCCAGCGCTGGCTCTTCGAGACCACGCCGGTCGGGCAGCTCTGGTTCGGCGAGTTCTTCGCGCGCTTCGGGGTGGAGCTCACGGGCTTCTGGGCCGGCCCCAGCCTGGCGCTGCTGACGATCATCCTGTTCGGCATCTGGACGTACACCGGCTACAACGCGGTGATCTTCCTGGCCGGCCTGGGCGGGATCCCCAAGGAGCTGTACGAGGCCGCCGAGATCGACGGCGCCAACGGGCCGCAGCGCTTCTTCGCCATCACCGTGCCGCTGCTCGCGCCCGTGACCTTCTACCTGACCGTGCTCGGCTTCATCGGCACCTTCCAGGCCTTCACCCACCTGTACGTCATGCGCGAGGCGGCGGTCCGCGACGCGGTCGACACCGCCTCGCTGGTCATCTTCGACACCTTCTACCAGCGCAACGACTTCGGGATGGCGGCGGCCCAGTCGGTCGTGCTCTTCCTGATCATCCTGGCGCTGACGCTCCTGCAGAACCGCCTGTTCGGCCGGAGGGCGCTCCGTGGCTGACCCCCGCGCCCACGGCACCCCCGGCGGCGCCCGCTCGCGCGCCTCGGGCCCACGGCTGCGCCGGGGCCACGCGCTCGCGAGCCACCCCGCGGCCGCGCTGCGCGCCGAGCACCTGCTGCTCTACTTCGCGCTCACCGTGGGCGCGCTGGTCTCGCTCTCCCCCTTCCTGGTGATGATCGGCCAGTCGCTGATGACGCTCGGCGAGACGCTGACGCGCGCGCCGCTGCCCGCCACGCCGCAGTGGGACAACTACGTGCAGGCCTGGAGCGACGCCGATTTCGGGATCTACTTCCGCAACAGCGTGATCATCACCGCGACCACGATCCTCGGGATGCTGATCACCTGCACGCTGGCGGGCTACGCCTTCGCGCGGATCGTCTTCCCCGGTCGCGACGTGCTGTTCGCGACGCTCTTGGCGACGCTGATGATCCCCGGCACCGTCACCTTCATCCCCGGCTTCCTGCTCGTGCGCGGCGACATCATCCCGTGGGGCTCGTGGCTCAACACCCTGCCGGCGCTGACGGTGCCGTTCCTGTCGACCGCCTTCATCATCTTCCTGTTCCGGCAGTTCTTCGCCCAGATCCCCAACGAGCTGTGGGACGCGGCGCGCATCGACGGCGCCGGCCACCTGCGGTTCCTCACGACGGTCGTGGTGCCGATGAGCCAGCCGGTGCTGATCACCGCCACGCTGCTCACCTTCGTGAACGCCTGGAACGAGTTCCTCTGGCCGCTGCTGGTGACGACCAACCCGACCTGGCGGCCGCTGGCGGTCGGCCTCGCGAACTTCATCGACGACGCCGGCCCGCAGACGCACCTGCTCATGGCCGGTTCGGTGATCACGATCGTGCCCGTGCTGGTGCTGTACTTCTTCACCCAGCGGCAGTTCACGGAGGGCATCGCCACGTCCGGCCTCAAAGGGTGAAGCCTGCGTGCACGCCGAAGCTGACGACCCCATGACCGCGCTGCGTCAACCTCGTATCCTGGACCCGTCGGGCGCACCGCCCGTGGTCGACCCCGATCGTTCCCCGTTCGGAAGGAGCCCCACCATGAAGCGCTTCCTCGCCCTCCTCGCCGCGCTCGTGCTCGCCGCCACGGCGTCCGCGCAGAGCGATTACGAGAACGTCGACCCCACCGGTCAGACGATCACCTTCTGGCACCAGCACTCCGGCATCCGCCAGGACATGCTCGTCGAGATCGTCGAGGACTTCAACGCGACCAACCCGTACGGCATCACCGTGATCGAGGAGAACCAGGGCGGCTACGGCGACATCTTCAACAAGATGCTCGTGCTCCTGGGCACCGACGACACCCCCAACCTGGTGGTCGCGTACCAGAACCAGGCCGCCACCTACCAGGTGGTCGACGGCCTGATCGACCTGTGGCCGCTGGTGCGCTCGCCCGAGTGGGGCTACTCCGAGGCGGAGCTCGCCGACTTCTTCCCCGGCTTCCTCCAGTCCGACGTGAACCCGACCTTCGACAACATGCTGCTGGGCTTCCCGCCGAACCGCTCGATGGAGATGATGTACTACAACATCGACTGGCTCGAGGAGCTCGGCTACGACGGCCCGCCCACCACCCCCGAGGAGTTCGCCGAGATGGCGTGCGCCGCGACCGAGAACGAGTTCTCGGGCGCCACCGGCGCCGGCCGCAGCATCGGCTACGAGATCTCGATCGACGCCTCGCGCTTCGCCAGCTGGACCTTCGCCTTCGGCGGCGACATGTTCGATTACGACGCCGGCGCCTACACGCTCGACAGCGAAGCGGCCGTGAACGCGATGACCTTCCTCCAGGACCTCACCGCGCGCGGCTGCATGGACATCGTCACCGAGCGCTTCGGCGACCAGACCAACTTCGGCCAGGGCCGCACGCTCTTCACCGTCGGCTCGAGCTCGGGCTTCCCCTTCTACCGCCAGGCGATCGAGGCCGGCGCCACCTTCGAGTGGAGCGTCGGGGCGATCCCGCACGTCACCCCCGAGCCGGTCATGAACGTCTACGGCGCCTCGGTGAGCATCCCCGCCGGCCACCCGGCCGAGGAGGAGCTCGCCACCTGGCTGTTCCTCAAGTACTACACGAGCACCGAAGTGCAGGCCGACTGGGCGCGCGCCTCGAACTACTTCCCGGTCCGCGCCAGCGTCGCCGCCGACCTCGGCGACTACTTCGACGCCGACCCGGCGTACGCGACGGCCTTCAGCTTCCTCGAGTACGGCGTCTCCGAGCCGCCCGTCCCCGGGTACGACTTCGTCCGCAACCTGATCGCGGGCGAGATGGCGGCCATCCTCGAGGGCGCCGACGTCGAGGCCACCCTCGGCTTCGCCAACCTCGAAGCGAACGACATCCTCGCGGATCAGCTCGCCGACATCGACTGAGCCGCACGAAGCCACCGCTCGAGCGCCGCGCTCTGGGACCGTCCAGGGCGCGGCGCGCGTCGTTCGTGCGGACGCCCGCGCCGCCACCCGCGCGGTAGCGTGCCGGCGATGGCCGACCTCCGCCCGCTCGCGCCGCCGCGCGCGCTCTACCTGCACGTCCCGTTCTGCCCGCAGGTGTGCCCGTACTGCGACTTCCACAAGATGCGGCGCGCGGCGGGGCTCGTCGAGGCGTACGTGGCGCGGGTGGTGGCGGAGGCGGCCGAGGCGGCGGCGCGGTGGCCCGGGCCGCTCGCCACCGTCTACCTGGGCGGCGGCACCCCCTCGCACCTGACCGACCCCGAGCTCGATGCGGCGCTGGGTGCGGTCGCCGCCGGCTGGGGGGGCCTGGGCCGCGACGAGACCACCCTCGAGGCCGACCCCAACACCTTCGACGTCGACCGCGCGCGCCGCTGGCGCGACGCCGGGGTCACGCGGCTCTCGATCGGCACGCAGTCGACGCAAGACCCGGTCCTGCGCTTCCTGGGGCGCGGCCACACCGGCGCGGAGGGGCTCGCGGCGATCGAGGCGGGGCT
>JAABSI010000006.1:63121-66374 GCA_011390455.1 Trueperaceae bacterium | reverse complement strand
CACCGCCATCAGGCCCGACGCCGTTCCGCCGCAGTGAGCGTGTTCTGAGGCTTCAGAACCCACGTTCGCGCCGCCATCAGGCCCGACGCCGTTCCGCGGCGGTCAGCGTGTTCTGAAGCACCATGGCCACCGTCACCAAACCCGTGCCCCCAGGCATGGGCGTCATGTGCCCGGCCACGTCCCAGACGTCGTCGGCGACGTCGCCGACGATGCGTTCGTCGACCCGCGTCATCCCGACGTCGAGCACCACCGCGCCGGGGCGCACCATGTCGGCGGTCACGAGGCCCGCCCGACCGACGGCCGCCACGACGACGTCGCCGGTCCGGACGACGGCGCCGAGGTCGCGGGTGCGCGAGTGGGCGACCGTCACCGTCGCGTGGCGCCCCAGGAACAGCGCCGCGGCAGGCTTGCCCACCATGTGGCTGCGCCCGATCACGACCACGTGCTTGCCGAACACGTCCAGCTCGTAATGGTCGAGGATCGCGAGCAAGCCGAGCGGCGTGCACGGCACGAGCGCCGGTGCGCCCGACCACAGGCGCCCGACGTTGACCGGATGGAACCCGTCGACGTCCTTGCTCGGGTCGATCGCCTCGAGGACCGGCGCGGCGTCGAGGTGCGCCGGCAGCGGCAGCTGGACCAGGATCCCGTCGGTCTCCGGGTCGGCGTTCAGGCGCTCGATCGTGGCCATCAACTCGGCCTGCGGCACGTCCTCGGGGAGCACGAGCGTCTCGGCGTCCACGCCGACGCGCTTCGCGTACCGCTGCTTGGACCGGACGTAGAAGACGCTCGCCGGGTCTTCGCCGACGCGCACGAACACGAGCCGCGGCACGAAGGCGAGCTCGGCGACGCGCGCCTTCAAGCGCTCCGCGACGGCATCGGACACGGCCCGCCCGTCGAGCGGGACCGCGCGTCGACCGCCGCTCACGCCACGTCCTCGGCGACGGGGGCGGCGCGGCGCAGCACCTTGGCGAGCACCCCGTTCACGAACCGACCCGAGTCCTCCCCGCCGAACCGCTTCGCGAGCCGCACGGCCATCTCGACCGCCACGACGGACGGGGTCTCGGCGAGCGCCATCTCGGCGAGCGCCAGCCGCAAGACGTTGAGGTCCGTCTGCGCCATCTGACCGAACGACCAGCCCTGGATCAACTCCGTGAGATCGCGGTCGATCTCCGGCTTGCGCGCGTCGAAGGCCCGCACGAGGCGCTCGGCGAACTCGACGTCTTCGCGCCCCAGCACGTCGGCATACGGTTCGTCCTCGGGCTCCTCGGCGAGCTCCGCGCGCAGCTCCAGCCACGCGTCGAGCACCGGGGTCGCGCCGCGATCGGCCTGGAACAGGGCCTGGAACGCGACCTCGCGCGCGCGCCGCCTAGCCACGCGGCGCCGCTTCCTCCGGCAGGTCGATGCCCTCGACGTGCACGTCGACCGTGCGCACGGTGAGGCCGGTCATCGAGGCGACCGCCTCCCGCACCGCGCGCTGCGCGGCCCGGGCGACCTCGGGCACGCGCACGCCGTACGTGACCGACACGTTGAGGGCGATCGAGACGATCTCCTCCTCGCGCTCGATCACGATGCCCTTGGCGCGCCGACCCGTGAGGAACTCGCCCACGCGCGTCGGGGGGGTGATGGTGCGCACCCCCTCGACCTGATCGAGCGCCAGTTGGGCGATGCCGTAGAGGGCGTCGGGCGAGAGTTCGAGTTCGGGGTGGGTCGCGGGCTGGGTCACGTCGACATCCTCCTGGCGATGAAGTTGGTGAATACCGCACCACGGCGGTAGAACGCGTTGTCGAGCACCCGCAGGTGGAAGGGGATGGTCGTCTTGACGCCCTCCACCACGGTCTCGCGCAGGGCCCGCTCCATCCGCGCGATCGCGGCCTCGCGCGTCGGACCCCAGGCGATGATCTTGGCGATCAACGAATCGTAGTCGGGCGGGATGCGGTACCCCGCGTACACGTGCGAGTCGACGCGGATGCCGGGGCCCCCGGGCCAATGCACGTCGGTGACCACGCCCGCCGACGGCCGGAAGTCGTGCTCGGGGTCCTCCGCGTTGACGCGCACCTCGATGGCGTGGCCCTCGACGCGGACGTCCTCCTGCCGGACCGACAGCCCCTCCCCCGCCGCCACCCGGAATTGCTCCTGCACCAGGTCGAACCGGGTGACCATCTCGGTGACGGGGTGCTCCACCTGGATCCGCGTGTTCATCTCCGAGAAGTAGTGGTTCCCCTCGCGATCGACGAGGAACTCGCACGTGCCGGCGCCACGGTACTGGATGTGCTTCGCGAGCCGGACCGCGGCCTCCGCGATGCGCTCGCGCAGCTCGGGCTCGAGGATCGACGGCGCCTCCTCGAGGACCTTCTGGTACCGGCGTTGGATCGAGCAGTCGCGGTCGAAGAAGTGGACGACGTCGCCGTTGCCGTCGCCGAAGACCTGGATCTCGACGTGGCGTGGCTCTTCGAGGTACTTCTCCATGTACATGCTCGGGTCGCCGAAGGCGGCGCGCGCCTCCTCCTGGGCCTGCACGAAGTGCCGCTCGAGATCGTTCGGGCTCTGCACGACGCGCATGCCGCGACCGCCGCCACCCGCGGAGGCCTTCAGGATCACCGGGTAGCCGATCGTGCCGGCGAACGCCGTGGCCGCCGCCACGTCGGGCAGCGGCTCCGATCCGGGCGTGACCGGCACGCCGGCTTCGAACGCGACCGCGCGCGCGCTCGCCTTGTCGCCGATGCGCGCGATGTTCTGCGGACGCGGCCCGATGAACACGAGCCCGTGCTCCTCGCACATCTCGGCGAACTCCGCGTTCTCGCTCAGGAAGCCGTACCCGGGGTGGATCGCTTCGGCGCCCGTCACGAGCGCCGCCGACAGCAGGTTGCGAACGTTCAGGTACGACCCGCGCGCGGACGCCGGACCGATGCAGATCGCCTCGTCCGCGAGCAGCACGGGCAGCGAGGTCTCGTCGGCCTGCGAGTACGCGACGACCGACGTGACGCCGAGTTCGCGCGCCGCCCGGAGGATCCTCAGGGCGATCTCTCCGCGGTTGGCGATCAGGATCTTCTTGAACACGGCCGGCCCGCCCTCAGGCCGGATCGATGCGGAAAAGGACCTGCCCGTACTCGACCGGGTCCTCGTTGCGGACGGCGACCTCGACGACGGTGCCGGCGACCTCGGACTCGATCTCGTTCATCAGCTTCATGGCTTCGATGATGCACAGGACCTGACCCACCTTGACGCGGTCGCCCGTCTTGACGAAGGGGCCCGA
>JAABSI010000006.1:61245-62384 GCA_011390455.1 Trueperaceae bacterium | reverse complement strand
AGGCTGCGGAACTTGGCGACCACCTTGGCGCCGCCGCGACCGATCTTCTGATGCTGGTAATCGAGGCACTCCCACAGGCCGCCTTCGAGTTCGACCTTGGTGCCGTTGCGCAGGTCCGTGACGCTGATCATGTTCGTGGATCCTCCGGGGGATGCGAGCGTGGTGCCGTCGGCGGCACGCCGGCGGTCGCCGCCCGCCTCGTCCGGCCGGCGCGCGTGCGCGGCGCCCCGCGGGGCGATGGACGAGTCTAGCACCTGCGCCCCGCACGCCGGTTCGGCGCCCCGCCAGCGCGCGGCACCGAGCGTTCGGGCGCGGGCGATCGACCGTGGGCGTTCAGTGGAGCGCGATCTCGGTCGGCGCGTACCCCATCTCGTCCAGAATCGCCTCGTACCCGGCGCGCCCGAGATCCGGGCCGCGCAGGGCGACCAGGGCCGCTTCCAGGAGGTTGGTCGCGAGCGAGCGGCCGCCGTAGCGCGGGGTGGTCGTGAACAGGCGCGCGGCCCCGGCGCCTGCGAGGAAGGCGACGTCGCGCGGGGTCGTGGTGTTCGTCAAGACGATGAGGCCGTCGAGGCGCGCCGGCGCGTAGCGTCGGATCGCGTGCCAGTCGCCGGCGACCACGTCGGCCCAGCGGTAGTGGTCGGCGTAGCGCTCGTTGGTGGCCTCCGAGTCCTGCTTGCTGCCGGTCGGGTAGAGCCACTTGAAGGGCACCTGGGTGACGACGGGCCCGAGGAGGCTCGCCAACACGCTCATCTGCCGGTACGTGCGCAGCGGGATGGGCACGCCGAGGCCGAACATCAGGTCGCCGAAGCGGACGTCGGCGCCGTGCTGCAGCAGCGCCTCGGACATCCCGAAGCGATCGACCCCGAGCGTCATCAGCGTGCGTCGCCCGCGCCACCCCAGGACCGGCTCGAGCGCCGCGATCGCGCGCCGCTCGAGGCTGTCCTTGAGCCCGGCGCCGCACACGATCGGCGTCTGGACGGCCGCCGAGGCGATGCGGCGCGCCTCACGGAAGCGGTACTTGCGGCCGGCCCACTGGATGAAGAGGTCGATGCCCCCCAGCCCGAAAGCGTCCACGGTGCCGTCGAGCTCGGCGACGAGCCGTCGCGCGGCCTCGACGTCGCCGTTCACGCCGCGCCGCT